>DASZPH010000024.1:0-169649 GCA_035550375.1 Pirellulales bacterium
GAATGATAACCTGTGCCTCCGGCGTCTGCCGGGCGATCAGTTCCTCGGTAATCCCATCGAGCGACATACCCAAGGTGTCGCCCAAATCGCCGATTGCGCGAAGACCAGTTTTTCACCGCCCTGTGAACGGCTACCTTCCGATGGGCCGGCGAAGGTCGCAAAAAAAAGGCTCACGAAACCATCTCCTAGCGGCCGCCTTGGGCGTCCCCCGTGCCGGCATTCGATTGTAGGTACTCGAACAGGTCGCGGATTTGCTGGTCCGTCAAGGCATCGAGGATCCGCTCGGGCATCAACGACGACGGCATTGGTTCCATGGCCTCAATGTCCATGCGGTTGATCGTCGTGCGGGCATTTTTGGCGTCGAGCAAGGTGATCGCATCAGGGGTTGATTCGGCCAAGAGCCCGCTCAAGGCGCGGCCGTCGATCGTTTGCACCGTGTACGCCAGAAACTCCGGGCGAATGACGGCGCTGGGATCGACGACATTCGGCAATAGGACCGCCAGATTCTTGCGGTCGGCGGTCGTCAGATCGGGGCCAATCTTATTGCCTTCGCCGAAGAGTTGATGGCAGATTCCGCACTGTTTCAGCATGATTGGCTTACCCGCCGCCGCGTCACCCTTGCCCTTGGCCAGGATGATGCTCACGGCGCTGATTTTGCCTTGCTTCTCGCGCGTCGTTGCGGGAGTCACTCGCCCCCAAAGCGATTCGATCTGCCGATTCAGATCGGGCTGTTTATGGACGAGCATCTGTCGGACCTGTTCGACCTCCACGTCGCTCGCCGGAATCTGCTTGTTGCGCACGGCGTTGACAAGCTTCTGAGACCACGCGGCGCGGCTGACCAGCAACCCACGTATACGCGTCTTCAATTCGGGCGTGAGCCGTGCGTATTGCCCCATGAGCTGCTCGGCGATCTTGGCATCGTCGTAAGCCTGCAAGGCCGACAAGGCAGCCAACCGGATGGCTGGCGGTTCCTCGGCCGAGAAGCAACTCAGAAGCGGATCGACACACTCCGGATAAGCGGTTGTCCCGATCGCTTCGATCAGTCCAACACGATTGGTCATGTTTGCCGAACGATCGCCGACGATAGCCAACCCCTTCGGCAGCGCTTCGGGCAATCGCAGCCGTAGCGCCAGGCGGATCACGGCCAGATCGACGCGGTCTCCGCGCAAGATGCTCTCTACGAGTTGGGAGAGCTCCGGGGGCGGAGCATCAAGTCGGGTTCCGGCAAGCTGGGCGTCGACGGCGGCCAGCAAACGATCGCGCGTACCGCTGTCGGGTGCAAGCGACTGCAACCGAGAGCATGAGTCCCAGCCTTGCGAAGTTGCCTCTCCCGCATAGCGGCGCGCCAGGCGCTCGGCCACGGTGTCGCGCGCCAGCGGATGCACCCACATTTCGGGTTCCGCGAACAGCTCCAACACCTGCGATCGATCGGAAATCGCCTTATCTTCGATTGCCCACCAGAGTAGCAAAGGGAGATGCGGATCGCCGGCATCGATATCACGCCTCAGCATCCGTGCGACGATCGCCAAGGCCTGCGGCCCCGGAAGCCGCCTGGCCGTGCAAGCGAGCTGGCTGCGGACTGTCGAATCGGCTTCGGTCGCTGCCAGGTTGAGAAGGTTTCCCTGCACAGCCGCCGGCAAAAGGCACTCGTCGCCGATCAGGCGGATGGTCCAGGCGCGAACGGCGGGCGCGGGATGTTTCAGTAGCTCCCCCGCCAAGTCCTCGCTCAACCCGCCGCTGACGTAGAGCGCCCAGAGCGATTCCAGCGCGATATGGCTGGCGGACTGTGCGAACAGAGATGCCCGCAACTCGGGCAAAACAGACGGGTCTCGCCGTTCGCCGAGAATCCGCCAGGCTTCGCGCGAGTACCAGGCGTTGCGATGGGGGAGCAACTTGACCAGGTCCCTACTGGCGAGATGTTCCAGCGCCAATTCCGCCATCGGTGTCGGATTCGTGCCGGCTGGCACGAACCGCCAGATGCGGCCGTCGTTGCGGCTGGGGGGATACCACTCGCTGCGGTCCTTCGGATTGGTGTGGCTGATGTTCACGTCGCACCAGTCGGCCGCGTACAGTGCGCCGTCGGGCCCGACCTGGCAATCAACCGGCCTGAACCAGACGTCGGACGAGGCGGCGAAATCCTCCTGGTAGTGCGTCTCGAACGTCGAACCTGAGGGTACGAGCCGGGCGACGCGCATGGCGTTGGCTCGCAGGTTGGGGTAGATGCAGGCCTCGTGGAAGCGGTCGCTGAACAGGCCTCCCTGATAGATCACGCAGCCGCCGGTCAGGGCCGTGCCCAGAAACCCGACGTGTTTGACCGGGTTGAAGTATCCGAACGCGAACGGATTGTGCAGCGGGCCGTGCTTGCCGAACCCCTTGATGTAGTACGCGCCCTGCACGTGGTGGCAGAGCGGCTCGGTGGTGTTCCCCCCGGCGAAGAGTTGGCCGTCTCGGTCGAAATCGATTCCCCAGGTATTTCCTCCCCCTTCGGCGAACAGTTCGAACCGCCGGGTGGGGACGTGATATCGCCAGATGCCTTGCTGAAAGCCGACGCCGCGGATGTCGGCCGTGACGGTGCTCCCCTGAGCGCCGTAGAGCCAACCGTCCGGCCCCCACGTCAGCGAGTTAGCAAAAGCGTGGGCGTCTTCCATGCCGAAGCCCTTGAGCAGCACTTCGGGGTCGCCGTCGGGAACGTCGTCGTGATCGCGATCGGCGTAAAAGAGCAGGTACGGCGGCTGGGCGACGAACACGCCGTCATAGCCCAGCGCCATGCCCGATGCCAGGTTGAGTCCGTCCAAAAAATCGGTCGCCCGGTCGGCGCGGCCGTCGCCGTCGGAATCTTCCAGAATGGTGATCCGGTCGTTTCCCTTGGGGCCGCGGGGCGGCGGCTCAGGCAGGCGATCGTACTTCGTACGCAGGTATTGATCGACGGCGGTCGGAGTCAATCCGTTGGGATTCGGATATTGGATGTACTGCAGCACCCACAACCGGCCGCGGTGGTCGAAGCTGATGCTCACCGGCTGGCGGACCATCGGCTCCGAGGCGAAGAGCCGGACCTCCAGCCCCTCGGCCGGGCGGATGTTCTTGGCGGCCTCGGCGGGCTCTGGCGGCGCCGGTGTCGGCTCAACCGCTTGACCTGCCGCGCAACTCGGGAACAAACATCCCACCAGCATGCATGAAGCAAGAACAGCGAGGCTTCGGATCATGTCTGGTCTCGTCGGCCGTGAGTGCCCGCGAGACCGATTCTAACCGACTCGAAGCCCGCACGCCGAGCGAATACCGGAAGATATTCGCGCTTACTTCCAGGCAAACTCGCCGGCACCGGCGCTGGGAAGGTGGCTCACGCCCATCAGGTATTTGTCGACGGCGCGGGCCGCCTCGCGCCCTTCGTGAATGGCCCAGACCACAAGCGACTGCCCCCGACGCATATCGCCCGCGGCGAACACGCCTGGCACGCTCGTCATGTAGTTGCCATCGCACTTCACGTTGCCGCGAGGGTCAAGCTCTAGCCCAAGTTCGTCGATGGGACCGCAGCGCTCGGGACCGACAAAGCCCATCGCCAGAAGCACAAGCTGGCAAGGCCAGACGGTCGTCGTCCCCTCGATTTCGCGCGAGACGTGCCGGCCTTGCTCGTCCTTGTGCCACTCGATCTTCACGGTGACGAGTCCCTGGACGTTCCCGTCGTCGTCGCCGCGAAACTCCTTAGTGAGGATGCTCCAGTGCCGATCGCACCCCTCCTCGTGCGAGGAACTGGTGCGCAGGATCACGGGCCAGTTAGGCCAGGGTGAGCTGGCGGGCCGCTGGTCGCGGCGCGGGAAGGAGCCCAGGTCGGGCGGTTTGTCCAAAAGTTCGAACTGCGTGACGCTACGAGCGCCATGCCGGTTCGACGTTCCCGTGCAATCGCTCCCCGTGTCTCCGCCGCCGATGATGATCACGTCCTTGCCGGTGGCCGTGAGGGAAATCTCCGGCGGGATCGTATCTCCTTGGTTGCGCTTGTTCTGCTGGGGCAGGAACTCCATCGCGAAGTGGATGCCCTTAAGATGGCGGCCTGGAATCGGCAGGTTGCGGGCCTGGGTGGCGCCGCCAGTGAGCAGGATGGCGTCGTAGTTGGTCTGCAACTCGTCCATCGGCACGTCGATGCCGACGTTGGCGTTGCAGCGGAACTCGACTCCTTCGGCTTCCATCTGCTTAATGCGCCGCCAGACTCGCGATTTCTCCAGCTTGAAGTCGGGGATGCCGTACATGAGCAGTCCCCCCGGCCGGTCCGCCCTTTCAAAGAGCGTCACCTGGTGGCCGGCCCGGTTGAGCTGCTGAGAGGCCGCCAGCCCGGCGGGACCGGAACCAACCACCGCCACCTTTTTGCCCGTGCGCGTTAGTGGTGGCTCGGGCGTGATCCAGCCCTCGTTGAAGCCTCGATCGGCGATCGACATCTCGATCTCCTTGATCGCCACGGGATCTTCGTTGATTCCCAGCACGCAGGCCGCTTCGCAGGGGGCCGGGCAAACCCGACCGGTAAACTCCGGAAAGTTGTTCGTCGCGTGCAGGCGGTCGAGCGCCTCGCGCCACTGGTCGCGGTAGACCAGGTCGTTGAAGTCCGGAATGATGTTCCCCAGCGGACAACCGGTGTGGCAGAACGGCACGCCGCAGTCCATGCACCGAGCGCCCTGCTGGCGTAGCTCATCAGCCGGCAAGACCTTCATGAACTCGTTGTAGTGCTTCAGCCGCTCGGCGACCACTTCGTTGTCGTGATGCCTGCGCTGATAGCGCATGAACCCCCGGACGTCACCCACCGGATACCTCCCGCCTACTGTGCAATTTCTTGCGAATATCGTCTAAAGCCTCTCGCCAACCACGCTGTATAGCAGAGCGTGCCTTGAGTGGCCTCACTGACTTCACACTCCCAATTGTCGTATTGCGACATTGCGTGTGGTTAAACGACACTATCCACCTGCCGCAGCCAGTACGCCGACCGGTTCGCCCCGGTGTGCCTCAACCGACGCCTTTTTTTTGATCTCGGCCAGGGCACGCTTGTAGTCGAGCGGCATGACCTTGACGAACTTGCCTATCAGGCGCGGCCAGTTGTCGAGTACGTAACGTCCGCGGGCACTGCCGGTGTATTCGAAGTGCCTGCGAATCAGATCGTGCACCGTCTGCTTATCCTCGGCGTCGACGAGTTCTTCCAACTCAACCATCTCCGTGTTTACCTGCCGGGGGAACGTGCCGTGTTCGTCGAGCACGAAGGCGATGCCACCGCTCATCCCGGCCGCGAAATTGCGCCCCGTTTCACCCAGGATCACAGCGACGCCGCCCGTCATGTATTCACAGCCGTGGTCTCCGACGCCCTCCACGACGGCCTTGGCGCCGCTATTGCGCACGCAGAATCGCTCGCCGGCGATGCCGTTGAGGTAAACCTCGCCGCTGGTCGCACCGTAGAGCACGACGTTCCCGGCGATGATGTTTTCTTCGGCCACCAGGCTGCTGTCGCGAGGCGGATAGACGATTACCTTTCCTCCCGAGAGTCCCTTGCCGCAGTAGTCGTTCACGTCCCCTTCCACGCGCACCGTCAGGCCGGGAACGCCAAAGGCCATCAAACTCTGCCCGGCGGTGCCGCGGAAGTTGAGCTGGATAGTGTCTTCCGGCAGCCCCTCGCTGCCGTAACGCCGCGTGATCTCGCTGGAGAGAATCGTGCCCACGGTGCGGTTGACGTTGCGAATCGGCAGATGATGGATGGTCGGCTCGCGGTTCTCCAGCGCCGGCTGGCAGAGGGGCAATAGCGTAGTTACGTCGAGAGACTTCTCGATGCCATGATCCTGGTCCTCGGCGTGATACGTCCGCACGTAGTCAGGGGCCTGCGGCTTGAAGAGAATGGCCGAGAAGTCGAGCCCGCGGGCCTTCCAGTGGTCGATTGCTTTGCGCGTGTCGAGCATATCGACCCGGCCGACCATCTCGTTGATCGTGCGGAAGCCGAGCGAGGCCATGATCTCGCGCAGCCCCTCGGCAATCATAAAGAAGAAATTGACGACATACTCCGGCTTGCCGGCAAACTTCTTGCGAAGCTCAAGATCCTGGGTGGCCACGCCGACCGGGCAGGTGTTCAAGTGGCACTTGCGCATCATGATGCAGCCCATCGTCACCAGCGCGGCTGTGGCGATGCCCCACTCTTCGGCGCCGAGCATGCAGGCGATGGCAACGTCGCGCGGCGTGCGTAACTGGCCGTCGGTCTGCACGACGATCCGGCCGCGGAGATTGTTCTTCACCAGCACTTGGTGCGTTTCGGCCAGGCCTAATTCCCAAGGGATGCCGGCGTGCTTGATCGACGTCTGTGGGCTGGCGCCTGTTCCGCCATCGTGGCCGCTAATCAGCACCACGTCGCTTTTGCCCTTCGAAACGCCCGCCGCCACAGTGCCAACTCCGACTTCGGCCACCAACTTGACGCTGATCCGCGCCTGGCGATTGGCGTTCTTGAGGTCGTGAATCAACTGAGCCAGGTCTTCGATCGAGTAGATGTCGTGATGCGGCGGCGGAGAAATCAAACCGACCCCAGGCGTGCTGTGCCGGATGCGGGCGATCTCCTTGTCCACCTTGTGGCCCGGCAACTGGCCGCCTTCGCCCGGCTTGGCACCCTGGGCCATTTTGATCTGCAGTTCATTCGCGCTGGTCAGATACTCGCTCGTGACGCCGAATCGCCCGCTGGCTACCTGCTTGATGGCGCTGGAGCGACGGTCGCCGTTCGGGTCCGGCATGTAGCGGACGGGATCCTCGCCTCCTTCACCCGTATTGCTCCGCCCGCCGATGCGATTCATGGCGATGGCCAACGTCTCGTGCGCTTCTTTGGAGATCGAGCCGTAGGACATCGCGCCCGTGGCAAATCGTTTCACAATCTCTTTGGCCGCCTCAACCTCGTCGAGCGGAATGGCTTTACCCTTCTTAAATTCCAGAAGCCCGCGGAGCGTGAGAAGCTGCTTTTCCTGGTTGTCGATCAGCTCGCAGTACTTCTTGAAGTCGGCCGGGCTATTGAGCCGCGTGGCGTGCTGTAGCCTGGCGACGACATCGGGGTTGAACATGTGGGCCTCCCCCTTGCGCCGCCACTGATATTGGCCGCCCACGTCGAGTCCCAGGTTGCGGGCGACTCGGGTGCGCGGGAAAGCGCTCTCATGCCAGCGGAGAGATTCTTCGGCGATCGTTTCGATTCCAACCCCCTCGATGCGGCTGGCCGTCCAGGCGAAATAGTCGTCGACCAGTTTGCGATTGAGACCGATGGCCTCGAAGATCTGGGCCCCGCGGTAGCTCTGCTGAGTGGAGATGCCCATCTTGGACATCACCTTCAAGAGCCCCTTGCCGGCGGCTTTGATGAAGTTCTTCTCCAGCTTTTCGAGCGGCTTGTCGGCTGGCAGATAACCTTCACGTTGCATCTGCTCCAACGTGGCGAAAGCCAGATAAGGATTGACGGCACCAGCCCCGTAGCCGGTGAGCAGGGCGAAATGCTGCACTTCGCGGGCGTCGCCCGTCTCGACAATCAGGCCGCAGTGCGTGCGGGTCTGCTCGCGAATGAGATGGTGGTGAACGCCGCTGGTGGCCAATAAGGCTGGAATGGGTACCATGTCGGCATTCACTCCGCGGTCCGACAAGATAAGCAGCGTCACTCCCTCGGCAATGGCCTGCGAGGCCTCGCGCCGCAATTCTCGCATCCGACGCTGCAGGCCGACGGGACCTTCCGCGCGCGGAAATAGCATCGAAAGCGTGCGGGCCTTGTAGCCGGGCCGGTCGAGCGCCTGGATGGCGGCCAACTCGGCGTTCGTGAGGATCGGCTGCTCAAGGCGCAACAGGCGGCACTGATCGGGCGTCTCCGCCAGCAGGTTGCCTTCCGAGCCGATCGTGGTGACAAGCGAGGTGACGATCTCTTCGCGGATGGCGTCCAACGGAGGATTGGTCACTTGAGCGAAGAGCTGTTTGAAATAGTTGTAGAGCAGTTGCGGCCGATCCGAAAGAACGGCCAGCGGCGTGTCGTTGCCCATTGAGCCGATCGGCTCCTGGGCGTCAGCGGCCATCGGCGCGAGGATGATTCGCAGGTCTTCCAGCGTATAGCCGAAGGCACGCTGCAACGACAGCAGGCCGTCGGTGAGATGGCCGTTAGCCAAATGGCCGTTTGTCGCCGGGCCGTTCGCCTTGGCTTCCTCGCCGTTGTGCGGAACGGGCTTGGGAAGTGAGTCGAGCGTGAGCTGGTTTGCGGTTAGCCACTGTCTGTACGGCTGCCGCGAGGCGAGTTCGTGCTTGATCTCGTCGTCGCTGATGATTCGCCCCTGCGAGGTATCGACCAGGAACATCCGGCCCGGCCGCAGGCGCCCCTTCGACTCGATCTCGCACGGCGGAATGTCGAGCACGCCTGCCTCCGAGGCCATGATCACCATCCCGCCCTTGGTGACCCAATAGCGGCTGGGCCGCAGCCCGTTGCGGTCGAGCACCGCGCCGATGGATGTGCCGTCGGTGAAGGCCATCGACGCCGGTCCGTCCCACGGTTCCATCAAGCACGCCTGGTATTCGTAGTAGGCCTTCTTCTCGTCCGACATGCTCTCATGGTTCGCCCACGGCTCGGGGATGAGCATCGACATGGCTTGAGCCACCGACCGACCGGTCACCACCAGCAGCTCCAGCACGTTGTCGAAAATGGCCGAATCGCTCGCGCCCGGAGTGCAAATGGGCAGAATCTTTTTGAGATCCGCCCCATATTTCTCGCTGGCGAGCATGCTGCGCCGGGCGTGCATCCAGTTCACGTTGCCGCGCAGGGTGTTGATCTCGCCGTTGTGTGCCAAGAACCGGAACGGCTGGGCCAGATCCCAGGTGGGAAACGTGTTGGTACTGTATCGCTGGTGGACCAGAGCCAGGGCCGACTCGAACCGTTCGTCGGCCAGATCGGGATAGAACGGTTCGACCTGGTCGGCAAGCATCAGCCCTTTGTAGACCATGACGCGCGACGACAACGTTGGGACGTAGCAGTATTTTCTCTGAGGCAGGTCGCTTTCGCGAGCCGCCGACTCCAGCCGCCTGCGGATGACGTAAAGCTTCCATTCCAACATGTCGGCTGGCGTTCCCGGACCGCGGCCGATGAACACCTGCCTGATCACCGGCTCGACTTCGCGAGCCACGTAACCGATGTGTTCGTTGTCGATCGGCACGTTCCGCCAGCCGAGCAACTGCTGACCTTCTGAGGCGATGATCTCTTCAAGTTTTTGCTCGCACCACGCCCGCTGGCTTGGTTCCGGAGGCAAAAAGACACATCCGGCTCCGTAATCGCCGGGAGCCGGCAGCGAGAAACCAAGCTCTTGGCAACGGATCTGGAAGAAGTCGTGGGGCATCTGGGTCAGAATGCCGGCCCCGTCTCCCGTCAGGGGGTCGCAGCCACATGCGCCGCGGTGGGTCAGGTTCACCAGGATCTGGAGGCCCGAGCGCACGACGTCGTGGCTCTTTTCGCCGCGCATGTTCACCAGAAAACCGACCCCGCAGGCATCGTGCTCGAAGGCCGGATCGTAGAGGCCCTGACTTTGTAACGTGGGCTGCATGACTTTATCTCCGTCGGATCGCATTCACCAGTTCGGGCCGCTCCTCGCCGTCAGTGCTGTCCACTCCGTTATGGCTTGCCCGCTCGCTTTGACTCAGCGGGCCACCGTGATTCGCCGGGCCACCGTGACTCGCCAGTCCATTGAGATTTGCCAGTCCATGATGGTTCACCGGAACGAGTGCCGTTGCGACGTGTGCCGGCGGCGCATCAAAGGCCGGGCTCAGGTCGGCAGAAGCCCCTAAGATCGCGTGGCCACGACCCACATGATTTCCGTCATGATGAGCCGCCCGATGACCGTTGCCGCTCGCAGGCGCTCCGCCTGTCGAGAAATGATCGCGCCCTTGCCGCTCGAGCAACTCGATAAACCGCTTGGCGGCCGTCGAGAGTTCTTTGCCGCGGCGATGAATAATCCCCAGTGGACGGACAAGTTCGTCGGTATCGAGGGGGATCGCCCTCAGCGTGCCCGACTCGACCTCGCGCAACACGGTCGGTTCCGGCAAAAGTCCCACCCCCGCATCGATCTCGATCGCCCGCTTGATCGTTTCGATGTTGTCGAACTCCATGACGACCTGCACGGATACCTCGTGCAGTTCGAGCACTCGATCGATTTCGCGGCGGATCGTCAAGCCGCCGTCGAAGCCGATCATCTTTTGTCCGTTCAGCTCACCGAGGCTGATGCGCCTCCGGCTGGCCAGGGCGTGAGTCGGCGCACAAACGAGCACCATCGGTTCCTCGCGCCAGGCCAGGGCCCGGATGTTGCGCGACGATTTGGGGTAGCTCACCAGGCCGAGATCGGCTAGGTCGTCTTCGATTGCTTGGTAGACACGATCGGGATGAAGGTATTCCAGCCGAACATTGGCCTTGGGGTGTTGACTGAGGAACTCCTGCAGGCAACGGTTCATGTGGTGCAGGCCGACCGAGTAGATGGAGGCCACGCGCACCCGTCCGGCCACTTCCTCGTGCAACGTGCGGACCCGGTCTTCCACCGCGAAATAACGCTCGACAACTTCCCGGCACCCTTCGTAATAAACCTCGCCTTCGGGGGTGAGCACGAAGGGGCGCTTCGATCGATCGATCAGCTTGACGCCAAGCCCTTCTTCCAATTGCTGCACGAGCTGGCTGGCTCCCGATTGTGAGATGTCGTTTTCATCCGCTGCCTTGGAGAAGCTGCGCTGGCGCACGACGTCGCAGAATACTTTCAATCCCTTAAGCTGCACCGCCATGCCTGAATAACAAATACGAATGAAGCGCGCGAATAGTATTTGGAACGAACATACCAAGGTATTTGTTAGTTCGGGCGCCGTCAAGGACCGCCAAAGGAGAAAATCACAAAATCAGATGTTGTCGCAGCCCAGCTCGCAAACCGTTGCGGGGGAATAGATTCAGGCGCGGGCCGGCCGGGGGGGCCGCGGGAAAAAGCAGGGAGACTGGCGAAGTGCCTCAATCCGAGGGTGACCCGGGAGTTGACGGGGGTCGGTGGCTGTACGTCACCGGACGTATTTGCCTTTGTGACTACTCGACGCTTAGTCCCGGAATCTCTTCTTTCAGCTTCTTAACGCCCTCGGCCGTGGCTTTGGTGAGTTTCAGATTGAGCGTTTTGAGGCCCTTCAGCCTATAGAGATGCGGAAGACCCTCGTCGGTGACGGCGGTGTCTTCCAGGTTCAAGGTCTTCAGGTTCTTCAAGCCTGAGAGGTATTTGAGCCCGTCGTTCGTGATCCGCGTGTGCCAGAGATCGAGATCGACCAGGCTTGTGAAATCCTGAATTTGCTCCAGGCCGGCGTCTTTCACCAGACTTTCGCTCAATTCTAGAAACTGCAGGTTCTTGCATTCTTTCAGGGCCCCCAACCCCGTGCCGTACATGGAGAGTCCCCGTAGCGACAGCTTCTTCAGCTTCTTGTAACCAGCCAGATGGATGAGTCCATCGTCGTCGACGCCAATGCACCGCATCAGGTCAAGGTCCTGGATGTTGGTCAGGTCCTTGATCAGCTTCAGCCCGTCGTTCGTGATCCCCGTGTCTTCCAGCAACAGGACCTTGAGCTTGGTCATGTTGGCGATGACCTTGAGCGACGGGTCGTTGATCCCAGGGTTGCGCAGTTTGAGCTGTTCGAGATTGGTCAGCTCTTTGAGGTGCGCGATCCCCGCGTCGGAGATCTGCACGCAGCCGCGCAAGTCCAGAATTCGCAGGCCGGTCATGCCCGCGATGTGTTTCAGTCCGGCGTTCGAGGTGCTGGTAAAAAGAAGGTGTAGTTGCTCGAGTTTTGGAAAATGGGCCACGTATTGGAGCCCTTCGTCCGTCGTCGCCGAGCGTCGCAAGTTGAGCGATTTGAGACTGACCAGCGACGTCAATTCCTTGAGCCCCTTGTCGGTGACCGCCGTGTTCTCGAGCACCAGTTCCGTGAGCTTCGGCAACGCGGCGACGGACGGCATGCCGGCATCGGTGACCCCCGAGCCATAGAGCTTGAGGCTGGCCAGGTGCGCCAGATCCGCGAGCGGTTTCAGATCGTCATCCGTCGGTTGTCGCTGAAGCAGGTCGATTCCCACGACGTTCTTGTGCTCGTCGTAGGCGATCTTGCCGCCGAGCTGCTCAACTCGCTGAATCGCATCCCCCTCGGCAAGGATGAGCGTGGCGACACACAGGGGTAAACCAATTAGTTGAAGCATTCTCGTCTTAGTACCGTCGTTCTAATCCAGGTTCGCGTATGAACCAATTTGCGAGTGGCTCGGCTTACAGGTTCTCCAAGTTAATCGGCCCCTTGAGCCAAGGCAAATCGCGCTGGGATCGTCCGGCGCACTCGACCTCAATGCCCCGCCCCAATCACCGTTCGACACGTGAAAACAAGGAATTTCTGGTGGCCGGGCGGACCACGGCGCGTTATCCTGGTGGCGCCAGTAAAGCTGCTTTTCAATCCGTACCACCGGTTAGGAGTTTTCGCAATGCCCCACAAGTCAAGTCGCCGTCAATTTCTGCAGACAACTGCAGCCACCGGAGTTGGTTTCTGGGTGGCCGCCGGCCTGCAGGCCGAAGAGAGCCAGTCGCCCAACGAGAAGATCCGGTTTGCCTGCGTTGGCATCGATGGCAAGGGCGCGAGCGATTCCGAGGACGCCGGCAAACGGGGCGACGTGGTGGCCATTTGCGATATCGACGATCGCAAGCTGAATGCGGCGGGGAAGAAGTTCGAGGGGGCCAAGAAGTACAACGATTTCCGCAAGATGCTTGACGAAATGGGACCGAGCATCGACGCGGTCACGGTAAGCACGCCCGATCATTGCCACGCGGTCATTGCGGCGATGGCGATGGAGATGGGCAAGCACTGTTTCTGCCAGAAACCGCTTACGCATTCGATCTGGGAAGCCCGGCGACTGGGCGAAATCGCTCGCGCCAAGAAAGTTGCCACCCAGATGGGCAATCAAGGGACGGCCAACGACTCGTTGCGCCGTGCAGCCGGGATCATCAAATCCGGCGCTCTGGGTGCGGTATCCGAAGTTCACGTCTGGACGAACAGGCCGATCTGGAAGCAGGGGATCAAGCGGCCGGATCCGATTGAGGTGCCCTCGGCCATTCACTGGGAAGAATGGCTTGGCCCAGCGCCGTACCGCCCCTACGGCGACGGTTACCACCCCTTCGCCTGGCGTGGCTGGTGGGATTTCGGCACCGGAGCCCTGGGCGATATGGCGTGCCATACCGTCAACATGCCCTACATGGCACTTCAACTGCGCGATCCGACCTCGGTCCAGGCCAAGACTTCTGGTCACAACCGCGACAGTTACCCCGAATGGTCGGTCATCGACTTTGAGTTCCCCTCGAACGACCACCGCCCGGGCTTGAAGTTCACCTGGTACGACGGCGGCCAAAAGCCCGCTAAGGAGCTTTTGGATGGCCGGGAACCAAGCGCGAGCGGATGCCTGGTGATCGGCAACAAGGGCAAGCTGTACGCACCAGGCGACTACGCCGAAGGCGAAATCGCCCTCTTGGGCGGCATCAGCGAGCCAACCGTGGACTTCGTCCACTCGCCGGGCCATTTCGAGGAATGGGTGCTGGCGATTCGCGGCGGTGAGCAGGCGATGTCGAATTTCCCGGACTACGCTGGGCCTCTGACGGAAACGATCCTTCTGGGGAACTTGGCCGTCTGGGCCGCGCCGGAAGCGGGCGAAATGGGCAAGAAGATCGAGTGGGACGCCAAGAACATTGTCGCCACGAACGCCCCGGAAGTGGCCGAGGTCGTCAAGCCGAAATACCGCGACGGCTACAAGGTCTAGTATCTACAACGTGTAGCGTCGCCGGAGAGAGCCTTCTTCGCGCCGCGGGTCTGGCTTGCCGCCTGCCCGCGGCGCGTTTTTTGTTGGGCGCGGCGCAGAAACGCCGCCTTAAGTGCGGTCGTCGCCGCTCACTCCAGCAAGGTGCAAACGTGCGGCTGGCGATCGACGTAGGGCAGGACCTGCGGCACGTAGATTTCCGTCACCGCCCGGTTCTGACGGTGCGCCTCCCAGGCGGCCTTCGACTCCCAGCATTCGACCAGCAGAAAACAGCGTTCATCGGCCTGAGAGTGATAAACTTCAAAACGCTCGCAGCCCCTCTCCTCGCGCGACATGTTGCAGGCGGTCGCCAACCGCTCGCGAATCGCCGGGATGTCGGCGTCGTTTTTTACCGTCAGCCAGACATTCAGATAGTACATGACGAGTTCTTGCTTTAAGTCCGATTTCTTACGATACAAAAACTTGGCCCCCACGACCGCAACCTGTCTGTGGCAGACGGGTTAGCTATCTACAGGCGAACTCGAACGGATCAGTTTCGAGTCGATCTGGGGTGCTGGGGATAATACGCGAAAACGGCTCACAAAATCATCAAGGACAATCAGTTTAGCCGCGGCTTAAAATCGAGGGAAGCAGTACGAAGCTAAGCCCAAAAAAGCTAGAATCCACTTATGACCTTTCCGACTCGCTCGCTGGACAAGCTAGAAGCCGCCATTCGCGAAAAAACCGCGCGCGTCGGCGTCATCGGACTCGGCTACGTCGGGTTGCCGTTAATTCGAGCGTTTGTGGCGGCCGGCTATCACACTCTGGGATTCGACGTCGATCAGGTAAAAGTCGATCGGCTGACGGCGGGCGAGAGTTACATCGGCCACATCGCCAGCGACTGGATCGCTCGCTGCATTGTCGAAGAGACCTTTGTGCCCACGACCGACATGCGGCGCCTGGCGGATGCCGACGCGGTGCTGATCTGCGTCCCCACGCCCCTCTCGGAAAGCCGCGATCCCGACCTGAGCTACGTCGAGAACACGGCCCGCCAGATCGCCGCGGTCCTTCGGCCTGGGCAGTTGATCGTCCTGGAAAGCACGACTTATCCGGGTACGACGCGCGACGTGGTCTTGCCCATCCTCGAGTCGGGCGGGCTGAAAGTGGGCCGCGATTTCTTTCTGGCTTACAGCCCCGAACGCGAGGATCCGGGGAACGCCCGGTACGCGGCCAGCGTCATTCCCAAAGTGGTGGGGGGCATCGAGGAATCGAGCGCGGCGCTGGCCCGGGCTCTGTATCGCCAGGCCGTGGTCGAAGTGGTGCCCGTTGCGAGCTGCGAGGTGGCCGAGGCCTGCAAGATTTTGGAAAACACCTACCGCGCGGTGAACATCGCCCTGGTCAATGAGCTGAAGATGCTCTACGACCGGATGGGCATCGACGTCTGGCAGGTCATCGAGGCGGCGGCGACGAAGCCCTTTGGATTTCAGGCGTTTTACCCGGGCCCCGGGCTAGGCGGCCACTGCATTCCGATCGACCCGTTCTATCTGAGCTGGGTGGCCCGCAAGCACGGCCTGCCGACGCGGTTCATCGAACTGGCCGGCGAAATCAACACGCAGATGCCCACTTACGTGGTTGAGCGCGTGACGCAAGCGCTCAACGACCGGGCCAAGCCGGTTAAAGGGAGCAAGGTCTGCGTGTTAGGGGTGGCTTACAAAAAGGACGTGGACGACCCGCGCGAAAGCCCGTCGTTCGTTTTGATGGAGCTGCTGCTGGCCCGCGGCGCGGCCCTCTCTTACAACGATCCCCACGTCCCCTCGCTGCCGGCGATGCGCCATCACCATCTGCCGCCGATGGAGAGCGTACCGCTAAGCGAGCGTTTTCTGGCAGAGCAGGATTGCGTGCTGATCGCCACCAACCACTCGGCCTACGATTACGAGTTCATCGTGAAACATTCATCGTTGGTCGTCGACACTCGCAACGCGACGAGGCACGTTTGCGACCACGAGCAGAAGGTGTACAAAGCGTGACGCCAGTAAAGCGGGGGAGCAGGCGTTGAGGGTGCTGGCGATCGGTGATATTCACGGCACGTACGACGCCCTAAAGGCGCTCGTGGCCGCAGCGGAGCTGGCGGCTGACGACTTGCTCGTCACGCTGGGCGACTACGTCGACCGCGGCCCCGACTCGGCGGCCGTGCTCGATTGGCTCATCGAGCGAAAGCGGAACGGCCAACTCGTCGCTCTGCGCGGCAACCACGAGCGAATGATGCTCGATTCGCGGACCGACGATCAAACGCTGGAGTACTGGCGAACCTACGGCGGCGACGCCACGCTCGATTCGTACTTCCGGCGGGGCGGTGAGGGCGAGTTGAGTGATGTGCCCCAAAGTCATTGGGACTTCATGGAGCGCGAATGCCGGAACTGGTTCGAGACCGACTCGCACATCTTCGTGCACGCCAACCTGCTAGCTGAAACGCCCTTGGAGGATCAGCCCGAGTTTGTGCTCCTCTGGGAAAAACTCGGGGACAGCTTCCCGCATTTCAGCGGCAAGACGATGGTCTGCGGGCACACGCCCCAAGCGTCTGGATTACCCCTGAACCTTGGGCACGCGGTCTGCATCGATACCTGGTCTTGCGGACTCGGTTGGCTGACGTGCCTGGACGTGGCGACCGGCGAGTACTGGCAGGCCAACCAGCGCCGCCAGGTGCGGCGCGGCGAATTGGCTCCGGTCACCAGGCCATGAATGCCCGGCGGAGGCGCTGCGATCAATGCGGCCGCACGATCCGCAGGCCGGGACTCATCGTTTACGAAAACATCTTCTGTTCGGCCCGCTGCAAGCAGCGCTTTCCCAGCCAACTCAGGCGGCGGCTGACCGACCACTACCGGCAGATGGCAGACGACGCGGGCCGCTGGATCGACCAGACGCTCGCCTGGAACGAATCCCATCCTGACGAAGAGCCAATCGACATCGAGCCGTTGCGCCTGGTGAAGCGCGGCGCCTTGGAGATCGTCGCCGCCTTGCGCGGATGGGCCCCCATTCCCCAGCAGGCGTTGCGGCTGATTAACTCGGCCACGCTCGGCGCCACGCACGATCTGGGAGAAGAAGACGAGGCTGGTTGATTTACCCCGATTCCGCCCTCGGAACTTTGGCCTTCTCGTTCGCTGTGGAACTCCCGACAACATTTTGGCGTCGAAGTAATGACGGCAAGCCGCTGGCTGCCCTGCCGACGTGAATAGCCAAACCACCACGGGAGTTGCTAGGAAATGGACCGGTTTCGACAATCTTGGCTGGGCCTGCTCCTGGTTGTCGCGGCGGCAGCCCGGCTGACGGACGCCCCCAAAAAGACGGTTGCCGCCGAATCCTCCCCAACCAACGGCGAGATGGTCGATCTGGCCCGATACCTGGATCTGGCGGAATTCTACGTCGCGCCACCTGAGAAGAAGCAGGATCCCGCTACGGGGTTTGTGATTGGGGGAAAGAACGAGACGACGCTGATCGAACGCCTCACTGAGTTGAACGGCCGCAAGATTGCCGAGTTGGAGGCGGACATGCGTCCGGGAGCAAGCTCCACCGCGGGTTTTCTGGGACCGGACGAGAAGCTCGTCGAGGTACTGACAGCGGACAATCGATGCGTCGTCGAGGATTTAGGGCTGACACACCAAGAGCTCGCCCGGCATTTGCATGCCCAGGCGGCAGTCGGCTACTGGCAATTGAAACACCAGGAGTCAAATCAGCCGTTCTTGTACCACGGTCGGCGTTTCAAGATCTCACTGACCTTCACTCGGGGTTCGCAACCGTCCCCATTCCAGGACGGCACGCAAAGCGGCGCCAACGCCAGCGTTGAAAACCTCGACAACGGGCAGGAGCTCAGCTTCGCGCTTTTGGTGCCTCACATGATCGAGCGATACGGGTTCTATGAGGGTCGCGGAACTTCGTACCGAGTCGATCCTGAGAAGATCGTCGGCGTGTTTGATTTCCTCAAGCCCCGCAGAACGAAGCCGTAGAAGCACCGGCCGAACCTCGCTTCCCATTACCGGATTCGGCCGATTGGGCGCGGAGTAGCGGATGCGGCGAGCTACGCCACCTCGTTCCGGCGGCGTAGCGGGTTGCGGTACAAGACGTCGGCCAAATACTCCGGCGAACCCCGCCAGCCGGCCGTGTGCTCGCGGTGCCAGCCGTGATGCGTCGGCACAAGGGCGTCGTCGTAAGGCCAGGGATCAAAGGGCTGGTAGCCGAGCGCCGCCGCGAGCTTGCCCGAATCCATCGAGACGTTTCCCGCGCGAGGCGGAATCGGACCGGCCGCGGCGCGGAGGCAGCCCATCAAATGGTCGGGATCGTAGCCGCCGACGCGGTTGACGATCTGGGCGATCTGGTACAGGCTCAAGGCCCGCGGTCCGCCGGCGTGAAACAGCCCCTGCAGCCGGTTGCCAAGCATCGACTCGCACAACTCATTGAGGCAATCCGTGTAAGTCGGAGTGCGGAACTCGTCGAAATAGAGCGTTGCTGGCCGCGACTTCTTGAATCGCGACTGGATCCAGTCGATGGCGCCGGCGTGGCCGTTGAAGCTCACTCCCATCGGCAACGAGATGCGAAGAATGCACGACCAGGGCGCTTGGGCCAGCAAAATCTGTTCGGCCGCGACCATCGTCTTCCCGTAGACCGTAACCGGGTCGGTCGGATCTTCTTCGCGGTGGCCTCCCTGCCCTCTTCCCGAAAACACGAGGTCGATGGAGAGATGCACGAGCCGAACGTCGGCCGAACCAATCGCCGCGAGCAGGTTCTCGACCCCCTCGACGTTGATCCGCCAGGCCAAAGTGGGGTCGAGTTCGCAGGCGCGCAGCGCGCAGTTGCCCGCGCAGTCCAGCACGCTGCGGAATCGATACTCGTCGAACAGCCGTTTCAGCCCGTCGCCGTCTTCGGCGTCGCAGGCGACGATCCCCTCGCCCGCCAGTCGGAAGTTGTCGCACTGGCGAACGCCGACGACTTGGCCCGGATAGCGCGAGCGGAAATAGTCGAGCGCGTTGTAGCCGGCCACGCCCGCGATGCCTGTGATCAAGAGGGGCAGGTCGATGTTCGCCTTCGGTCCGGAGAGCTTAAGTTGGTTGAACTTCGAGGGTGTGGACACGTTCTTGCGGGGTTTGGCGGTTTCTTGCAGTTGGTTTCCAGATCGTGCCACAAACGGCGACGCGCCGCCACGGGTGAAATTCTGAGTCGAGCCGGCTTCGCCCGTCGTGGCCTTGGCCAGGGTGGTCGCGGAAGTAGCAGGCCCCACACCGTACGCCGCCGTCTCACCCTCATAGAAGATCTTGACTCTCATTCCGCTGCGCTACCAGCCCAGCGCGCGGCGGCGTGTCTTGGGGGGGTCGGTCTCGCTTTTGGGGCGTTCTCGCTTCAGACGCTGCACGCGGGATTCCGGCTTCCCACTCGGCTGAGGCCGCGGCACGACTTTTTTGTTCTTGGATGAGGCCGCTGCGCCCAGCCGGGTCTTGCCTGGAGGTAGCCCGGTGGCGTCTGCGGTCTGGACCGGCCGGTCGTCATCGGCTTCGGGATAGATCAAAACGAAGTGGGCCGCGGAGGTCCGTGCAAGGACCAAAAGTGCCGCCAGCGCGCCGCCCAGAATTGCCGCCTGACGAATGTGCATACTGGGCGACTTATCGGCGCAGACAGCGGAAAAGTTTATTCAATTTGCGGGAAACGGGCTACCTGGTCGCTGGACTGGCGTTCGCGAGTTCGACGTGCAACCGGGCGTTCTTTCGTACAGCGAAAGGCAACCAAGGCATTGCACCCCCCGGAATCGCGCACGGCTATTCAGGCTAATGCCTCACGAAACTTCGCGATCCGATCCGTGATCGACAGCATCGCCGGAAGCTGGAAATCGGCGCCGACCGGCGCGACGTGCAGGCAAACAAAGCGCGGCCCCGGCGAGCGGAGCACGTCCGCCGCCTGCTGCCGCCAGCGATCCAGATCGTCGAAATCGAAGGCATTCGGGATGCCGGACGCGCGGGCGAGCGCGGCGAAATCGACGCCGACGGCATCGCGGGCCAGTGCGCCGGCCGCGGTCGACTGTCCACCGGTGACCTCGTAGATCCCGTTTTCAAGGACGATCAACGTAAGATTCGTCGCCCCGCTGGCGGCGAGCGTCACAAGGCAGCCAAGGTTCATCAGCATGCAGCCGTCGCCGTTGAAGACGATGACTTCACGCGACGGCTGGGCGAGCGCCAAGCCGAGTCCCAGCGTCGGGGCCTGTCCCATCGCCGAGGGGAGGTAGTGGAAATCGAGAAGGTGCCGGGAGAGTTTCGGCCACTCGCGGGCCGAACCCATCGTGGTGACGACGATCTCCTCCCGCCGCAGCGAAGCGACGACTTCCAAAGCCGCCAGCAAAGGCATCTGGCACCGCCTGTGTTTCATCCCTTCCCCTCCGCCAGCAGCGTCACCCCTGCCTTGCCCGACTTGCGGCAACGGCCGTAGTGCTCGACGAAGAGCGCCACGCGCCGAGGAGAATCGACAAGCACGTGGTCGATGTTCCATGCCGCAAGCACCGGCTCAGTATACCTTCGAGCGGTGTCGCGCGAGCCTTCCAGCAGATAACTGCGGTAGCCCACGACCGCGTAGAGCGGCAGTTCCATGTCGAAGAGCACGTTGCGCAGCGAGTCACCCGATTCGAAGAGTCCCGTGCTTTGCAGGACCACGATTGGCCGAGCGCCGCCGAGGTGCAGTCCAGCCGCCAGCGCCCAGGCTTCCCCTTCCCGGCAGACGCGCACCAGGCGCAGCTTCTGCGATGCCGCCAGCGCCGTCTCCCACAGACCGAGGGTCGAGTCAGGAAGCCAGACGACGTGCGTCAGCTCGAGCGACTCGAATGCAGCGGTAATCGCTTCGGCGTAGTCCATATCGCGGCGATTCACGGGCATGGTGGCTTCGATGTTCCACGGCGGAGATGGCGGTCGCGCGGCGACCGCCGCTCGTCACGGAGTGCCGAGCCTACTTTACGGGTTTCAATGTCGTCACCCATAACAGCGGTTTGCCCGCCTCGTCAACTCGCCATTCCCCTTTGAGGCGGGCCTGATAGAGGACCTTTTCCAGCACCTTTCCGTACCAAGTCCTGCTGGAAGGAAACTTCACGTTGACTTTGGCGGCGTCGATTCCCTGGCGAGTCAGGGCATAATGATCGTAAAGCACGGGCGTCTTCAAGCGTCCGCAGATCGCTTCCAGCGCCTCGGCTAGCGGGAAGTCGTCGATTTCGGCGTTGCGAGGCACGAACAACTCCGGGATCAGATCTTTCGGCTTTCGATCTTCCAGCGGCCAACCAACAGGCCAGGTCGTCGTCTGAACGCTGCCCGGCTTGACGACCGCGTACTCCAACTTCTTGGCCTCGCCGATGCGCGGGAGCAGCCCAAATCCTTCTGACCGCACGGCATAGGCCAGAGCCGATCCGGCCGTCAGCCCTTCAAGTTGCTCGCCCATCGGCTCGGCATGTGCAAGTTGTTGCCTTGTGGCCCGATCGACATCCAGCGAATACTTCAGCGCCGACGAAATCCTGTCGACGAATTCTGCCGGCGTCATGTCCTTCGTGCTGAACGAAACGCGTGTGGCGAGGTCGGCGTTAACGGCCGCGAGCTGCTTGGCGGTCAGGCCGAAAGGGGTCGTGCTGTTGCCGGATGCTTGGGGCCCCTCCGACCGCAGTTTGGCCAGCCATTTCGAGAGTCCGGCCCGGTCGTGCGCAGAGAACTTGCCACCGGGCAGCTCGATCTGATTGGCCGACGCCAGCCGCCCCACGACTCGGTAGACGGGCGATAGCTCACTACCGGCCACCTTGACCTCGACTTTGTCGTCGCTCTGGGCTTTGCGGATGCGCAGTCCGTCGATTCCCAGTTCGCTCAGCAACTTGTACCACTCCTGCTGGGCCGTGGCGGGAAAGGTAGCTGAGGTTGCCAGCTCCAATTCGACGCGCGCCTCTGCGTGGGCTGTCGCCCCTGCGCCGGCGAGGACGATCGCCAGCAGAATTCGATTTGCAACGGATCGCGCCATAAAGCCCTCGAAGCCGACTAACGTGAGTATAGCATGACGTGATCGTCGTGGGGTGGGACGAGCGATGCGAGATCGTTAGCAGGCACGCTGCGTCGTGACGTTAAGCTTTGGGCGAGCGGATCGTCGATCGGTACGCGGCGACGGCACGACGGAGCGTGCCTGCTACTTTGGTGGGACTCGCTTCGCTCTTCCCAGCCTTAATCAATCTCTCGACGGCCGCGTTTCTTATCCGAGGTGCGGCGCTTGTTCTCCAGGCGGCGTTTGATCGAGGCGCGGCTTGGTTTGGTTCGCTTGCGGCGGACCGGGGGAGCGGCTACTTCGGCCAGCATCTCACGGAGCTTCGACAGACAATCGTCGATGTTCTTGGCCTGATCGCGATATCGCTGGCTAGAGACGAGCAGGTCTCCCTCAGCCGTGACGCGGTTGCTGTAGCGGCTCAAAAAGCGCTGCCGCACCGGTTCGGGCAAGCTGGGACTGGTGCGAACGGGCCAGCGGAGCAGGGCCTTACTGTTCACCTTGTTGACGTTCTGCCCGCCGGGCCCGGAGCTGCGCGTGTAGGTAAACTCGAATTCGTCCAGCGGAATCCGGAGGGAATTCGTCACCGTGAGGGCGGGAGCCCGGCTCGGCGGTGTTTCAGCGGTCGACATTAATGTAGTATAGGTGAGACGTCCGCAGAGGGGAGGGCGACGTCAAAAAGGAGCGGCTCGGCGGAGCGAGCCTGTGTTAAGCATTCCTTCCTCCACCAACCCACTCCGCTTCGACATGATGCAAGTTTTCAGGTCCCCGGTGCATCGAGCGGCCGCTTCGTTGCTCTGCCTCTTCGCGGCATTCGCCAGCCCTGTCTCCGCGGCACAAGGGGCCGAAAGGCCAGCGGATATTCCCGATCTGCGGACTCGACATGATGGCGACGACTGGCCGAGCTTTCTGGGCCCCACGGGCGACAGCAAGTCGCGCGAGACGGGCATTCGCACCAACTGGCCCAAGGAGGGTCCGCCCCTCGTCTGGCACAAGCGGGTCGGCGACGGGTATGGCATGCCCGCGATCAGCCGCGGCCGACTGTTCCAGTTCGCCCGCGCCGATCGCCAGATGCGGCTTGCTTGCATGAAGAGCGAGACGGGCGAAGAGCTTTGGAAGTTCGACTACCCCAGCGACTACGAAGACTATTACGGCTATGACAGCGGTCCCCGCTGCTCGCCGGTGGTGGACGACGAGCGTGTCTACATCTATGGCGTCGAGGGGATGCTCCACTGCCTGAGCGTTGCCGACGGCAGGGAGATCTGGAAGGTCGACACGGTCCAGCGTTTTGGCGTCGTGCAGAACTTTTTTGGCGTCGGCAGCACGCCCGTCATCGAGGGCGACCTGCTGATCGTGCAGGTTGGCGGCAGTCCGGAAGAAAGCAAAGGCATACTCCCCGGTGAGCTCAATCGCGCGAAGCCGAACGGCACGGGAGTGGTCGTTTTCGACAAATACACGGGCGAGGTGAAATACACCTTGGGCGACGAGCTGGCGAGCTATGCCGTTCCCGTGCTGGCCTCGATCGATGGCCGCCGCTGGTGTTTTGTGTTTGCCCGTGGGGGCCTGCTCGGTTTCAATCCCAAGACCGGTGAGGCCGACTTCCACTACCCGTGGCGGGCCAAAGTGCTGGAGAGCGTGAACGCGAGCAATCCGGTCGTCGTCGGGGATCGGGTCTTCATTTCCGAAACGTACGGCCCCGGTAGCTCTCTCTTGAGTGTCAAACCGGGGGGCTATGAAGTCGTGTGGAGCGACAAGGAGAACCGCCG
Source organism: Pirellulales bacterium (assembly GCA_035550375.1). Classification (GTDB taxonomy): domain Bacteria; phylum Planctomycetota; class Planctomycetia; order Pirellulales; family JAICIG01; genus DASSFG01. The sequence goes on from DASZPH010000024.1 coordinate 23,590, forward strand.
CGCCAAGGCGATGCAAACGCATTGGAACACGCCGGTCCATGTCGACGGCTACCTCTATGGCTCCAGCGGTCGGCACGAAGAGAACGCCGAGCTGCGCTGCATCGAGCTGGCCACTGGCAAAATCATGTGGAGCGAGCCGGGTTTGGGCCGAACGTCGCTCTTGTACGTCGACGGCCACTTTGTCTGTCTAACCGAGCGCGGCGGGGTACTGCTGGTGAAAGCGTCGCCGGAGAAGCTGGACGTTGTGGCCGCCACGATCCTGCCGACCAAGGAGCCGCTCGCCGGCTTGGATGGGGGCCCCCCGCGGCTATTGCGCTACCCCGCCTGGGCAGCGCCGATCCTGTCGCATGGCCTGCTCTACCTGCGCGGCGGCGACCGTTTGGTATGCCTTGAGTTGATTCCCAAGTAGGCGGGGCGGTAATGCGAGCCAGAACTGTTGCCGCTATTTTGCGGCCATGGCATTGCGGCCCGGAGCGCGGGCCTCAAAAGCCAAGCTCTTAAGGAACTTGGTCGCTGGGATGTACTCGTCGGGCGTGAAATCCTTGATCTCGGAATGCAACGTGTCGTTCATCGCGCCGACGGCGTTCTGAATGTCGCGATAGTTCTGGGTGCCCAATCCCGCATCATGCGGGTCGCCCGCCGCCTGGGCGAACAGGTCTTCGACCCGGGCTCGGTCGTCGGCGAATTCCGGGCGTTTCAACAGCGCCGGCCACTCGATGACGCCGTGGGCGGGGTCGAACTCGTTGGCGGAAAGTTCCGCGGGGAGCCGCGAACGATTGAATTCCTGGATCTCTTCCGGGGTCGCGTGCGGATGCTGCATCGCCTCCTCGGCACGGTAGCTGGCGTTCATCCGGCGCATGTCGAAATACGTCTGCTCCCGAAGCTTTTCATTCAAGATCCACTGTTGGTACGCTTGCTGGTAGTAGGTGCTCCCGACCGCGGTGTTCAAGTTGTAGGAGCCCGCCGCTTCCGTCAAGGCTCCCATCCCCAGCAGGGCGCCGCCGAAAGCTGTCGAGCCCGCGCCGGCATATCCCCAACCCAGGTTGCCGTATCCGTATCCGTAGCCAGAGCCGCGGCCATAGCGGCGCTGCGCCGAGGCGTCGGCAGCGACGACGAGTATGACCGAAAGTGCCAACAACATGAACCGGTATTTCATCACAGCACCTTATTCAGAATTTCGGGTGTCATGTCAGCATAACTACGGTTAGCGCCAGAAGACAGAGCGCTGGAAAAAAACCACCTGTCATTCAAAACAGTACAGGTGTCCGACGGTGCGCAGGTAGATCCGGCCGTCAACGATGGCCGGGGTAGCGTAGACGTTCTCGCCGAAATCGGCCGACGACAACAGTTGCCAGCGCCCCTCCGAGCTGACCACCGACAGCTCACCCTGTTCGTCAACCAGGTAAAGCTTGCCGTCGCCGGCCACGGGCGAGGCATAGTAGTTCTTGGTGCCGTGCAGCCGCCCCGTTTTCAAGATTTTGCCTGAGCCCGCGTCGAGCGAACAGAAGATGCCGCCGTCCTTGACCGTAAAGATGTGCCCCTGGTCGTACACCGGCGAGGCGCAAAACGGCACGTGGCGGTTCGATACCCACTCGATGTGCGAGTCGGTAATATCGCCGCTGCCGCCCGGTCGAATTGCCATCACCACGTTGCGAGATTGGTCGAACAGGTTGCGAAAGTAATCATATTCTTCCCGGCTGATGCCGCCGCTCTTGTCTCGGTCGACCTGCGGGTAGCGCTGGCGGATCGGCCCTTCCGGCAATTCGTCTTCCGCAAGCAGGCCGTCACCGTTCTTGTCGTAGGCGGCGGCAGCCTCGGCGAAGGGCTCCACGTGGATACGATCTTCCGCCTCACCACCTGCCGACCAACCCGCGACGTAGAGCAGCCCGTCGCGCCCTACCACGGGCGTCGCGCAAACGGTGCGCGACACGCCGCGCACCGTCCAAAGAAGACGGCCGGTGTCAACGTCGTAGCCGTTCACCAGCAGCGTCGCCGCGACGACGATCTGCTTGCGGCCGTCGACCTCCCAGATGATCGGCGTGCAGTAGTTGCGGGCGATGTCGGAGCGGTCGGTCTTCCACAGCAATTCGCCGGATCGTTTGTCGTACGCCGCCAGAAACGAATCGGTATCGTGGTCCTGGCAGAGGATCACGCGGTCGTCAACCAGGATGGGCGAGCTGCCCGCGCCGAAGTCGTTTTTGAATCCGCTCATTCGATGCATCCACAGCGGCCGTCCGGCGGAATCGTAGCAGATGAGCCCGCTGGAGCCAAAAAACGCGACGATGTGTTCGCCGTCGGTGGCCGGCGTCGATTGCGCATGGCTGCCGATGCGGTGAATCGACTCCAGGGCGTCGTAGGGCGCCTCGGCCTCCCAAAGCGTTCGGCCCGTCTGGCGGTCGAGCGCGATGGTGAGCAGCTTGCCGTCTCGGTCGGCCGTGAGGTACAGCCGTTCCCCGTAGACGATTGGTGAAGAATGCCCGGCGGAAACTTCAACCTTCCACACCACGTTCTTGTCGGGGCCGATTTCGGTCGGCAGCCGACGGTCTTCGTCGGCCAGAGCGGAACCATTCGGGCCGCGAAATTGCGGCCACGACACCTCCGCGCAAACGCCCGGCGATGCCGAACAGGACAGCAGGGCAACCCACGTCGCCGCGACGCCGAACTTGCTCATCTTCGTTATTCTCCCTCAATCGACAACAGATCGGGTCGACGCTGCCAGAGTGCGTTGCACTGATATTGACTTCGCAGTTTGCTTCGTTGGAGGATGCCGTCCCCAAACAGGCCAACTCCACGAAACCGATCCGGGGTAACTACATCCGCGTGTCATGATAGCCAACGCAGGGCAAATTGCGAGCAAACGACACATCCGCTATCGGGTGCTGATGGCATGGTTGCTCTTGATCGTCACAGGATTCGCGGGCATCCCGCTGGCATGGCAAGCGGCCGTGAGCCGTTGGCTTGCCTACGGCGTCTGGGCAGAGCTTCAATGGGCGGCGCCGGTCGGCATGCTTGTTGCAACCTTCGCCGCCCTGTCGCGGTGGTTGGCAAAGCGAGCGGCGGGGCGGCTCCATCCCGTCACCATGATGGTGCTGGTCGCCGCATGGTGCTTGGTCCACGCCCTGTGCTGGAGCTGGCGGCTTTCCAATTTCGGCAAAGATCCCGGCCTCGTTCTGGTCTACGTCGCGACAACGGCCTGGATCGGATGGTGTGCCACAGGCTCGTTCACTGGGCGGACTTTGGCGCGGCGTGCCAGCCTACTCGTGACGTGCCTTGTACCGCTGATCGTGTGGACGAGCTGCGTTCGCTGTTACGGGCTTGATGGCCAGGGCCGTCCGATTCCCGGCTGGCGCTTTTCCAGGACGTCCGTAGGGTCGAAAGCACCGAGTCGGCCAGGAACGCCGATGCACGCTGCCGAAGACTACCCGGCATTTCGCGGGAAAGATGGCCTGGGAGTTATTTGGGGCGTTCGGCTCGCCACCGACTGGCAATCGAGGCCTCCTCGGCTTCTCTGGCGGCGGGCGATTGGCAGCGGCTGGGGCGGTTTTGCCGTCGTCGGCCCATCGGCCTTCACCCAGGAACAGCGGGGGTCGCAGGAATGTGTCGTCTGCTACGATCTCGCCAGCGGACAAGAGCGATGGCGGCACGCCGACGACGCGCGCTTTTCAAGCCCTACGGTAGGCGACGGGCCGCGGGCGACCCCCACGGTATCGGACGGACGGGTTTATTCGCTGGGCGCAACCGGCCTTCTGAACTGTCTCGACGCGCTGACCGGCCGCAAACAGTGGTCAATCGACGTGCTGGCCAACAATGGCGCCAGCAACGTCTACCACGGACTGAGCGGTTCGCCCCTGGTTCTCGACGAGTTGGTCGTCGTGAGCGTGGGCCAGCGAGATCACTCGCTCGTCGCCTATCACCGAGATACGGGGCGGCGCGTCTGGCACGCCGGCAGCGATCCGGCGGGTTACGGCTCTCCGCTGGCCTGCGTTCTCGACGGCGTTCAGCAGATCCTGATTTTCAATCGTCCCGGGCTGGCGGCGCACGACCCGGCCACGGGCCGCGTGCTTTGGACGTTTCCGTGGGCGAACGACCAGGAGACCAACTGTTCGCAGCCCGTGCCCGTTGGCGACGATCGAGTTCTGATCTCCACCGGTTATGGAAAAGGGTGCGTCCTCCTGCAAGTCCAACACGCCGAAGCGAGTTCGTCCGCCGAGGCAGCCTGGACGAGCCGGCAACTGAGGACCAAGTTCGCGAGCCCCGTGTTTCGCGGCGGCTTTGTCTACGGCCTCGACGACGGCGTGCTTACCTGCGTCGATCTGGCGAACGGGCGGAGGCGTTGGAAGGCCGGTCGCTACGGCCACGGACAAGTGTTGCTGGTGGACGACGTGCTTCTCGTGCAGTGCGAGGACGGCGCCGTGGCAACCGTGGCGGCCGATCCGGCCGCGCATCGCGAACTCGGCCGGCTACCGGGGCTGGCCGGCAAGACGTGGAACTACCCGGCACTGGCCGGATCGGTGCTCGTGGTGAGAAATGACCAGGAGGCGGCCTGCTTCGAACTTCCGCTGGAAACCCAACGGTGAATTCCATGTCTGCGCTACGTTTCAGCCGGCGTCGTCTTTTAAGGTGGTCGGCGGGCGCCGCTCTGGGAGCGACTGCGGCTGGAGTTGTTCATTCGGCCACGCGAGATTTGGTGCGACTGGCGCTCGTCGGCTGTGGAGGGCGCGGACGGCAGTTGGCGTCCACGCTTCGCTGGACCGGCCTCGCGCGGCGGGGCGGACAGCTCGTCGCGTTGTGCGACGCAAATCGGCCGCGTGCTGAAAGGATTCGCGACGAATCGTGGCCCAAGGCGGTGGTCTACGAGCAATACCAGGAGTTGCTCGATCGCGACGACATAGAGGGCGTGATTGTCGCCACACCCGATCACTGGCACGCGCCGATCACTCTAGCCGCCTTGCACAAAAGACAGGCCGTCTACTGCGAGAAACCGCTCACGCTTACCGTCGCCGAAGGACAAATCCTCGTCGACGCCGTGCGTCGCACCGGCGGCATCTTGCAGGTCGGCACGCAACAACGCAGCGACTGGCGTTTTCGCACGGCCTGTGAGCTGGCGCGCAACGGCCGCCTGGGGCACGTCAAGCGTGTGGAAGTCACGCTCCCCACGAGTTCGCTGCCGCCGCACGCAACAGGGGGACCCTTTTCGGCCAGCCCGATTCCGAACGGCCTGAACTGGGATCTCTGGCTCGGGCAGGCTCCGTCAGCAGAGTTCTGCAAACAGCGGTACGACCCGTTCCGCTGGTGGTTCGAGTATAGCGGCGGGTTCATGACCGACTGGGGAGCTCACCACCTCGACATCGTTCATCGCGCGCTGGCGGTGGAAAACGGGGGGCCAACGTCCGTCAGCGGCCGCGCACAATTGCCCCAGATCGCGAACGGCTACAACACGCCCCGGCAGTTCATGGTCGAGTTTATTTATCCCGGCAACGTGCCGGTGAGCGTCGGGCTAAGCGACGAACAAAACGGAATTCTCTTTGTGGGGGACGAAGGACGCATCTTCGTGAACCGCAAGCGGCTGAGCGGCAAGCCGGTCGAGCGGTTGGCTCGCGATCCGCTGCCGGAGGGTGCCATTCGTTTTGACAACAACACCCATTACTGGGGCACCGCCAACTTCATCCACCTTCGTGAGTTCCTCGACTGCGTTCGGACCGGCAAACCGCCCATTTCGGACGCGGCCAGCCAGCATCGTTCGGCGACGGCCTGCCACCTGGCCAACATCTCCATGCGTCTGGGCCGTCCGCTTCGCTGGGACGCCGCACAAGAGCGATTTCTGAACGACCCGGAAGCCGACCGAATGCTCAGCCGCCCCCAGCGGCAGGGCTACGAGTTCGGATGATTCGCTCGAGCCGCAGCATCTGATTTAACCGGTTCCTTAGGACGGAAATGCCGTTAGAAGCGTTACTTACGACACGACTTTTTGCCACGACGCTCAAGGGCCGAACGGCCGGGCGACGATGGTCGTAACTAGCAGAGAAACGCCAGTTCTTTGGGTCGCCGGTGTTCTCCCAAGTGCTGGCAAAGCCGGAGCCGCGGCTAAAGAGCCCGTCTGGTGTGGCTCGTCTTCTGCTGACGGGCCTGTGCGGTTACAATCCCCCACCTTTGCCTTTCGTCCGAGGACCGGCCCGTGTCACGAACAGGTATGCGATTGTTGGCGACCGTCACGCTCGTGATGGCCGGGTGCGGCATCGGACAAGGTCAGTTGCGGCAGCAGATTTTCCGCCCTGGTCCGGCTCCCTACCAGCAGCAGCGGGCCGTGAGGTTCGACCCCTTCAACGAGCAAACCTACGTGGGGACGCCCGACAATTCCTCGCGGCCGCGTGACTACTACCAGCCGAACCCCGAGGCGAGCCGTGGGCGATGGCGTGACTGGGGCGCCCCCCGCTTCGGCTTCTGGTAATCTGTAGTCCGCTTGCTCAGCAGGACTACCGCCGGTAGTTCCATTCGCGCCGCGAATATTTAGTCGCCACGAGCTCAACGACCCGTTTCTCCGGCAAGTCGTCGCTTATGTCTTCGACCTGCCAGGCTTCGGTCAGCCTGCGGCGCAATTCGCTTCCTGGCAAGGGTAAATTGGTGACAAACGCTTCGTGCGCCCTGCCCGACCGGTAACCGGGCTCGCGAGGCGGTCTCTCCAAGCACATCGAGATCAGTTCCAGCGGAAAATCATAGAGGAACGTGCCGTGATAGAGCAGGTGTTCACGGCGGATACGAAGGCTGTTACCCGAAAACTTGCGGTCGCCCAACGTTAAGTCGCTTGTGCCACGATGGGCTACGCTCAGTCCGGCCCCCGCCAGCGCCGACACAATCGTTTCCAGCACGAAGCGGTGGGCGAGATCGATGGCACGTAGCGCCGGACGTATCTCAAGACTGAGTACGACGGCGTACATTAAGCAGCCCGGACCGGTAACAATGGTCGCTCCACCGCTCGAGCGGCGCAAAATAGGAATGTCTCGTATCCGGCATTCCGACTCACGGACCTCGGTCTCAACCCGTGACGATCGTCCGACGACGATCATCGGGGACGACGGCTCCCAGAGCCGCAGAGATTCACACGGTGCCCCGCCGTCTTCGGCTTCGTCGAGCAATGCCTCGTCGAGCGCCAGGTTCTCTTCTGAGGTGGGGAGCGTCACGTCGATCAACCGCATAGAGTGGCCCTTTGGAACACGTGCTGCGATGGTTTTGGGTTGTTTGGGAAAACAAGCACGAATCGCCTCAGGGCAGTGCGGACGCATTGGCATGACAAAGTTAGTCCAAACGTCCTTGAAGCCGAGCAAGAATGCCCTTATATTAGCGAATTCGCGAGATATATGCCGCCGAAGAGCCGCTTCTGCGGACAAGATAGGAGATACGACCATGACCATGGACAAGAGCCTGCAGCTTCGAGCCGGACTCGCGCGCTCTCGCAGCGTTTTAACTCGCGGCGAGCGGATCGCTCGGCTGCAATCTTCCGACCGCTGGAAAGACGGACAAAGCCCATTTGGGCTTCCCAAGGTGCGGGTCTATAAGATCTCCATGAAGAAGAAAAAGAAGCGCAAGGAAGAGGAAGGCGAAGGCGCTGCTGCCGAAGGGGCCGCACCAGCCGCTGGGGCGAAGAAATAGGCGAACTCCTCCGAGTCCGCGTTGCCTCTCCGCGTGTTCCCCAAGCCAAAGGCCAACGGCGACCAAGGCCGCAGCCACCTTGGCGAGTTCCCGCCTGCAGATCTGCCTGCCGTTGCTCTGCCAACAGCCGGGGCTACGATAGAGTTTGTCTGCCCGTTCGGCTGCTCTCGGAGCCCGGCATGCCCACGATCCAATTCGGCTGTCCCCAATGCAACGCAACGGTCCACGCCGACAGCCGGCTGGTGGGTCAAGAAACGCCGTGCCCGACGTGCGGCAGTCTCGTTCTGGTTGCCCCTCCACCCCCGGCAAATGGTACGCGCCCGCCGCCTCCCCCTGCTGCAGTAATTCGGGACAAACCGGCTGCTGGCTCCCCGCCCCTCTTTGGTAGTTCACCGATCAGCGGAGTTCCGCCAGTCGCAGGTGTTCCGCCTGTGTCTGGGGCTCCGCCCATCGCTCAGGCTCCGCCGTTTTTTGGAGTTCCGCCGCCGGCACCGCCGCGCAGTTTCGCGCCGCCGGTCTCCCCGCCAAAGGCCGAGTTGCCGCCGCTGGCGCTCCCTACGGCGCCTCCGCGTCTGGCGTTCGGGCCGGACCCCGCCGTCTTGCCGTCGGCCGGGACCAACGGGCCGCCTCTCGTGGGCCAGCCGCCTCTCGACCGTGCCCAATCGATCGATGCGCGACCCAGCGACAGGGCCGAAGCGATACCTGCGGTCGCCATGAATGTACCGCTGGCGGTTGCGCCGGCGAAACCTCAGTCGCTGCCGCGCGAAGGCGACCGCACGAGCCGGCGGCTGGCCGCGGAAGTGAAAGAACATCAGCGGCTGCGGCGTAACATCATCACGGCCACGATCGGCGTGGTGCTGCTACTGCTTTTGATGACGATCTTGATGAAGATCGCGGGGTAAGCGGCTTCACGGCATTCGTTACCCGGTTTGACGAGGTCCAACAAGCTACGCCAGTTCGCAGGCGATGGCGTAAAGCTCCTCGGCGTCGAGGATCTGATCGTTCGACTCGAAGAGCCGCTGAATTGCCGTCTTGTGGACTTTCATTTTCGTGGCGCCCACCCCGAGGGCGCCGTAGCGGATGATTCCTTCCTTCTCGACGCCGCGATCCATGGCCTCGATCCCTCCTAAACCGGCCGGCGGCACCGCGTTCAAGTCGATCGCCACGCGCAGGCCGCCTGTTCTGCCCAGCAGTTCGCGCGATGCCAGTTCCACGCCCGCCGCGCCCGTGGCGATGACCAACTGTGCGCCGGCAAGAGCCGCGGCCGTCTCCTCCTCAGAACCGGTCGGCACCGCGATGAGCCGCGCGGCCGGATAGCGCTCAGTCACGGCGTCGCACACCCCCTCGGCGCGCTCCAACCGCCGCGAGGCAACCCTCACCTGAGCCCCCTCCAGCGACAAGAGACGCACCACGCGCTGGCCGACCGGCCCTGTGGCCGCCAGCACGACGGCCGTCGTGTCGGAAAGCGTCAGGTGGCGGCGGGCGGCGCAGACCGCCGCCGCCGCCGTCGTGTTGGCTCCCGATGGATCGAGCATCACCGAGACCCGCACGGGACCGAAAAAGGAGCGGCGGATTTCGGCCAGCACCGCCTCGCCCGCCGCCACGTCCGAGCCGCCGACGAAAATTGCCGTGTTGTGCAGGTCGGCCGGTCCGCGCGTGAACATGCAGCCGTGCACCCGCTCCCGAACGTTGGCAGCCGTGATCGCGTGGTGAGGTAGAAGGTGATCGGCGCCAGCGTCGATCGCCACCACACTGTCAAACACGCTCGGCTGCTGGTCGGTGTCGAGCTGCAGCAGAATCTTGGGCTTGCTCATGACGCGCGCCGCGCCTGGTCGCTCGCGCTAGAAACCGCGGAACGGGTGCTTGGCCGAGTCCTTGCCCGCGACCATTTCCTCCGCCGTCGGCTTGCCGGCCATGGCGTTGACGATGGCCATCTTCGTGGCTTCGTAATTGAAATCGTAGATCTTCTTGTCGTTGTCGGCGTTGGGGGCAATGAAGACGCCGCAAACGATGACGAGATCCTCGGCCTGGCCCTTGGGAATCACTCCGGCGGCCACCGAGTCGGCCACCGCCTTGGCCACGGCCGACTGCGCTGGTCCGAACATCTGCACGGCCTGCTTCATCCCCTTGATCGTGACCTTGGTGATCAGCACGGTGGCTGGCTTGACCGCCAGGTTGGGCGTCAGCACGGCCAGCAGGTTCGTATGGCCCTCGCTCTGCCGGGCCAAGGCGTTGGCGAACGCAATCCCCACCGGCCCGTCTTTGCTTCCAATCAACAGATCGATATGGGCGATTTCGTTTCCTTCGCCCGCGAGAGCTTCACCAATGAACATCGACATGGCCGTTTCTCCTGAGTTGCCTGTAGTTGCCTGTTATGCCAGTTGTTTCAAAAGCCAATCGCCACTCGCGACGGATGGCTGCGGCAACGATAGCAAACGCCCAGCCAAATGCAATGACCCTCACGCTAGACAGTTCTTCGCCCACAGGCGGACGCTGGGGCCGAAGACCGCCGCGACTTGCCCTCTCTTTCGCCGCGGCAGCAGTGCTGTGGTCCCGATCTCAGTCCGCGTGCGGAGCGAGCTTGCTGCCCTACCCCCTTGCAGACCGCTCTCAAGCCGGTAAACTTGCCGTCCTCGGAAAAGCCTGTGCAGGCTTCCTGATTTACCGCGCCCTTGCGCGCGCTCACGGATGACTCGGCCGGACGGCAGCTCCGGCGGCAGAGCCATTTTTGGACAAGAAATCCATACGGCATTTGGCCTTACGTGCGGGCGTGTAGCCCCACTTTGCGCATAGGTCCATAAGGGAACTGTGAAGTTCCATTCACCACGGAGGAGAAGCAACGATGCTGATTGAATCACTGATGGTCGTCGCCGCGATCGGTTTCGCGGAGGAAGGCACCCAGGCCGTGCCCGCCGACAATCCCAAACAGGTGGCCCTTTACCCGGTGGAGAAGGAGATTCTTCGCCACACGAATGCCCAAAGGAAGCGGTACGGATTGCCCCCCCTCGTGATCGATGCCAAACTCGTCGAGACAGCCCGTAAGCATGCCTTCTGGATGGCTTCCGCGCACAGTCTGCAGCACGCCCACGGGGCATGGGCGGAAAACATCGCTCAAGGGCAAACTTCGGCCTCGCACGCGGTCACGTGCTGGATGAACTCGTCCGGTCACCGAGCCAACATTCTCAATCGCCGCCACCGGCGCATCGGCATTGCGGGTTACAAAAGTGCGCGCGGCGACATCTTCTGGTGTCAGCAGTTTTTAGACTAGAAACAGAAACCCCGCACTCCGTCACGAGAAGGCGGTCGCCTGGCGACCGCCTTCTCGCGGCCGGTGACCAAGCGGCAGGCACGCGCCGTGGTGCCTGTCAAGACAGTCGCACCATATCATACGGGATCGCAGAACCTGCTCCCTTACGGTGTGAATGTGTCGGGATCGCTGTTGATTCTTGGAGCGAGTGTCCGCGCTGCGGCACAGTCCGCGGCGCGGGCCGGAATGCACCCGATCTGCGGCGATTTGTTCTTCGACGCCGACCTACCCGCCGCTGCCCGCGGGCAGGTCGCGGCGTCGTTTCCGGACGATCTGCTGCACATCGCCGAGCAAGCTCCGGCGGCACCCTGGATGTACACGGGCGGATTGGAGAATCATCCGCGTCTGGTGGCCAGAATCTCGCGGGACCGCGAGTTGCTGGGCACGCGACCGGAATCGCTGCGGCGCGTGCGCGATCCCTTCGAAGTCGAGCGAATTCTGGTCCAGGCCGGCCTGTTGTTTCCCGAGTGTCGTCCGACAAGTGACGGATTGCCGCAGAACGGCACCTGGCTGAGGAAGAGTGACGCTTCGAGCGGCGGCTTGCGAGTGATTCCCTGGTGCGGCCGACCAAATCGACCCGCGCGGCGCGGTTGGTACTTTCAACGCCGTGTCGACGGTTTGCCGATGAGCGCCGTCTATCTCGCGGCGGCCGGACAATCTCGCCTGCTTGGAGCGACGCAGCAAGTGCTCGTCGGTTCCGGCCCCCTGCCGCTTCAATACGCCGGCTCAATCGGGCCGGTCAACCTGACGCCATCGCAGCATGCCTCCGTTTCGGCCGTCGGCGCCGTCGTTGCTGGCGGCTTTGATCTGCGAGGCATTTTCGGCGTCGATTTTGTGCTGCTTGGCGACCAGGTCTGGACGATCGAAATCAACCCGCGCTACACCGCCTCGACAGAGGTTCTGGAGCGTACTCTTGGATTCAACGCCGTCGCTTTGCACGTTGCCGCGTGCCGCGAGGCTCGCTTGCCCGAGCCGGTCGCCCCAGCGTCTGCCCGGCTTTGCGGCAAGCAGATCGTTTATGGCGAGCGGAGCCGAATCGTTGACGCGGAGATGGTCCGGGCCCTCTGCGAGCGAAACCGGGGTCGTGTCTGGCCGCAGGTGGCCGACATTCCCCGTGCCGGAACCGTGTCGCAACCCGGCCATCCCGTGGTGACGGTCTTTGCGGACGGGGACTCGCCAGCCCCGGTGCGTGCCCGATTGCGAGCGATCGCGGACGACTTGCGACGGGAATTCAGCATTTGAGAGGCGGCGACCTCCACGCTAGCCCCCACAGCGAGGGATTGTCACGCCACGGCGGAGGGCGAAAGATCGTCGACGCAGGGCGGCAGATTGCCGTCCGAGCCAAACGGCAAGTCGCGAAGCTGTGTCAGCACCTCCAGGTCGTCACGGTTCTGAGCCTCGTCGAGGTAGGCCTGAGAGCACTCGACTTCGGCGAGGTGTAACGTGTTGCGAATCCAGAGAATTTTGGCGTCGATCGGCTGAGTGAGACCGATGGTGGGCAAGGCCGCATCCAGGATTTCGCGGTCGGTATCAAAATTCACCGGTACCATGCACGCCGCCACGTTGCCGCTGGTAAGGCAATTAATCCGCGTCTTGACCGGATCGACCTGGTTCATCGCCCGCGTCGTGCAAAACTCGGCCAGCCCGATTCCCGACGCATTCCCGTGCGTTTCTTCGGTCAGGCCGCGAATGACGATTCGCTTGACCTTCGGGTACTCGTCGGGCGCGGCCTGGTGGAACTGAAACTTGCGTCCCACGACGTTCGTATCGACGCCGGCGCCGCTGATGTTCTTCCCCAACTCGTCGATGAACAGGATGTCGGCGACCGGGAAGGGGAGTTTGGGCATCCATTTGCGGGCCAGCTTGAGCAGTTCGCGCTCGCGGGCCTCCAACTCGGCGGCGCCGACCGCCGCGATCTTGGCCGTCTCGTCGTAGCCGTTCTCGACGATTGCGAGTCCGGCCACGATGCGGCACCGTTCGAGAACGTGGCCCGCCACGCTGCGCACGATCTGGGGGAAACTGTAGTCGAGAATGGCGCGGTGATAAACCTTGGCCCCCTCGTGCTTGCCCAGGCCGATGAGCATCATCTTCATCAGCCCGCTCTCGACCTCGCCCACGAAGTCGGTGTGGGGCTTCACGCGTCCCGCGACCAGCACGTGATCGGCTTGTGAGGCGTGCTTGTCAAAGTGTACCGGAAAGCCCTCAGCCGTCTGGCAAACGACGACCGTCTCCATGCTGGACTTGATCGGGCATCCGCAGAACTCCTCGGTAATCCCGTACCCCTCCAGGATCGCCAGTTGTCCTTCAGCCGTGCCGCCGCCGTGGCTCCCCATGGAGGGCACGATGAACGGCTTCGCGCCGATCCCCTGAAAAAACTGCACGGCCGCCTTGATGATGATGTCGATATTCGCGATCCCGCGGCTGCCTGCGGTGATGGCGACGGTCTGGCCCGGCCTAACCTTTTGCTGAAGGCCGATTCGGCTCAACTCCGCCTGCACCGTGCCCGGAATATCGTCAATGCGCGGCGCCTCGAACGTTTGTCGGACACGGAAAAATTTGGGATGAACGGGCATTCGGTTCTCAGAAAAAACAGGGTGGGACGAGCCTGCGAGTCCCACCAACCTGATGATTCCGCTGGGACTCGCTCGCTCGTCCCACCTGCCCTCGACCGAGGCGTTTTTCAATAGCTGGATCTAGCCAGCCTTTTTTTCCTTCTTCGAGCCGGCCTCGTCCGACGCCTTGACGCCAAGCAACTCGGCGACCAGTTCGCCGAGTTTCTCGCCCCGAGCGTTGAGCGTCACGACCTTCCCGTCCTGGTTGATGAGCACGGCCATCGGAATCGCGGTGACGCCGTACTGCTTGGCCTGCGGGTGTCCCTCCTCGAAGATGATGGGCCAGGGGAGCTTCTCTTCCTCGATAAACTTGGTCAGGGTGTCAGCGTCGTTGTCCAGGCTGATTCCGACCACCTCGAAGCCGCGGCCGTGATATTTCTCGTAGGTATCCTTGACGTTGGGTAGTTCGGCGACGCACGGTCCGCACCAGGTGGCCCAGAAGTCAACCAGGACGACCTTGCCCGCGTACTGGGCGATGTCAAACTGTCCGCCCCCGACGAGTTTTCCGGTGATGGGCATCGGCTCGCCGACAAGGCTCAATTTGCGGGCTGAACCCTCGAATTGTGAAGCCGCCTCACGCAGAGCCGGATTGTCGCTCTTTGAGAAACGCTCGGCGAAATCACGATAGAGGTCGGCGGCCTCTTTGTCGCGCCCCTGCGCCTCAAAGATTTGTCCGGTTATGTTCGCCAGTTGAAACGCTCCCTCGGCCATGTCGGGGTTGGCGCTTTCTAAAAAGCTATCGGCGAGCTTTTGGCCTAGTTCGGCGGCCTCGTCCTGTTTGCCGCTGCGGAAAAGCAGCACGGTGGTGGCTTGCGCTATCGGCAGCAATTGAGGCTCAGGCGTGCTGCTGGTGACGATGCCTTTGGCTTCCGTGAGGAAGCTCTCTACGGCCTCGGTATCGCTCGCGTTAAGTTTTTCCAATTTCTGCTGCAGGGCGAGCAGCTTCAGCATTTGGGCGATGCCCGGCCGCTTGTCGTTCTTCAGCTTGTCGCTCAGGGCCTGCAGCTTGTCCTCGGCATCCTTCTCACCCAGTCGCTTGAGCATGGTGAGCGCTTCGAACTCGGCCTTGATAGCGGCCGTCGCAGTGGCGTCGTCAGTCTTTGCTTCGGAAACGCGCTCCGCCGCCGTCATGATCGCCTGGTTCACCTTTCGCAAGTGGTCCATCCGCTCTTTGCGAGTCGTCCCACCGGCGGGCAGCTTCTTCATCTTCTCGATGAATGCCAACAACTCTTTCGGAGTGCCGTCCGGCACGTCGAACTGCGATGCACTCTCTTTGCCGGCCTTGGCTTTCTTTTCGTCGGCCGCGCTCGCAAGGTGAAAGACGGTGCCGCACGCGACGGCACAGAATGCAACGGCCAACACTCGTGGAAACCTGGCTGACATAACGATTTTCCTTTGGTTTGTGCGGGACGGTCGACGGCCCTGAAAGCGCAACGTGCAAGGTACTCCAAGAGTTGCCCGCTTGCAAATGTCAGCTTGGGCTGTAAACACTGCGGCCGCCGTCGACGGGCAGGCAGACGCCGGTCACGTAGTCGTTTTGCAACAAGAAGAGCACCGCGTCGGCCACGTGCTCGGGACGACCTTCTCGCTTTGCCAGAGTGGCGTTGATCGCCGCCCGCCGTTCGTCCTCCGGCATCCCCTTCGGCAGCATGACCGGCCCGGGCAGGACCGCGTTCACTCGCACCCGCGGGTTCCGCGTGCCGAGTTCGACCGCCAAGTCGCGTGTCATGGCAGGAATCGCCCCTTTGGAGGCGAAGTACGCGGCGTAGTTCAGATACGGCCGCACGATCGCCCAGTCCCCCAGGTTGACGATGGCACCCCCGCTGGGCTGCTCGACCATCGCCAGACCGACGTGCCGGCAGCAGAGGAAAGTGCCTAACGTGTTGATGTCGAGGTGCTCCTTGACGTCCGCCACGGTAACTTCTTCGAGCCTCTTCGGCCGCCAGACGGCCGCACAATTGACGAGCGCATCGACCCGGCCGAAGGCCGCCAGCGCCTGCCGGGTCATCTCAACCACCGCTGCTTCGTCGCGAACATCCCCTGAAACGACGGCCGCGTCGGTGCCGCCAGATCGCAACTCCTCGGCCGTGGCTTGAGCCTGGTCGACCGACGTGCGGGCGTGCAGCACCACCCGGTACCCGCGCGCGGCGAGCGTGCGCACCACGCAGTTGCCGATGCGCGGCGCCCCGCTGCCCGTCACCAGGACCACGGGGTCTACCGGCAGCCGATCGCTGGCCCCCTCGGTCATGGTCCGTCCGTCCCCTCGACAACGTGCGTGAGGTCGCGGCTTTCGATCGAGGGGCACCAGTACCGCTCGATATGCTCCACGACCAGTTCCGTCCCGCGAGCATGACTCACGTACGGGGGCTGGCGAGGATCGTAAATCGCGTCGGTCAGGTCGCGGACGAGCGCGACGTTCATTCCCAACCGAACGAGCTGGCGGATGCCAAATGATCGGCCGAGAACGCACATGTTGGTGTGCACGCCAAGGATGGCGATGTTCTTGATTCCCTCCTGACGGCAAAAGTTGTAGATCTCCACGCCGCTGTCGCTCACCCCGTCGAAGCCGCTGATGGCGATCGCCGCGTGCTCCCGGTTGTATTTCCGTACTTGAGGCGGCGGTTCGGGATCGTCGCAGGGATTGGTGACGTCGAGCGGCAGGGCCGGCTCGCAGTCGGGATCAACATCGCACCAACCGGCAATCGGCACGGGCGGTTCAACAAGCGGAGCCTGCAGCATGCGTCGGCGGCACGGAGTATCGGAATAGACGTCCATCGTGCCGCTGGGCGCATGGATAATCATCACGCCACGGTTGCGGGCGGCGCTAATTACGCGGTTGATCTCCGGCGCCAAGACGCCGATCCTCTCAAGCGACCGCTGGCAATAGATGTCGTCCCAGACGTCGCAGATGATGATGGCCGTTTCAGCCGCCTGCCAGGACACGGCCTCGTTCTCAACCCGGATTAGGCTGCTTCCTTTGGGTTCTTCGCGCCGAGATCGCTGGTTCAAGAGGAGCGTCCCGCGAAGCTTCGGCCGATTCGGCGCGACGTGCTGGGTTGGCTTCGGAGCAACCGGTCGCGCGGGGTTCTGGCCCGCCTCCTCGCAACGGACTGGGCCGGAAGTCAGAAGGACCATCAGAAAACTGACCTGCAAGATTCGCACGCTTCGTACCTCACCAGGAGCGATGCTGGCGGAGGCATCGGCCCCTTAATTAGCTCTCGGTTAGACCCGCGAAAGTCCCTAGTCGCTTCCGGGATCTTCGTTAAGATACGATATTCACCACCCGCACGCGATTCTTTCCCGGGAGTGCCCCGCACGATGATTGACCAGCAGGTCAAGCCTTGGTCCGTTAACGACGCCGCCGATCTTTACGACATCGGGCGCTGGGGCGCCGGCTATTTTTCGGTCAACCAGACCGGGCACCTCTGCGTCCATCCGACCAAGGACCCCGCCCGGTCGATCGACCTCAAGCAACTCGTGGAGGACTTGCAGCTCCGCGGAATCGACCTGCCCATCCTGATCCGCTTTGCCGAGATCCTGCAGCATCGGCTGGGCGAGATTCACGAGGCCTTCCAGCAGGCCATGCGCGAACATCACTTCAAGGGGAACTACTGCTGCGTCTACCCGATCAAGGTGAACCAGCAGCGGCAGGTGGTCGAAGAAGTGCTGCAGTTCGGCCGGCCGTTCCGCTTTGGGCTGGAGGCCGGCTCAAAGCCCGAGCTGCTAGCGGTGGTCGCCCTGGCGTCCAACGATACGCCGATCATCTGCAACGGCTTCAAAGACCCCGAATTCATCGAGATGGCGATGATGGCGCACAAGATCGGCCGGCGCATCATCCCCGTCGTCGAGAAGTACACCGAGCTGAAGCTGATCCTCGAATACGCCAAAAAGGTCGGCGTGCGGCCGATGATCGGCATGCGGGTGAAGCTGGCCACGAAGTCGAGCGGCCGATGGCAGTCGTCGGGCGGGTATCGCTCGAAATTCGGACTGACGATCAGCGAAATCCTGCGGGCTCTCGACGAGCTGAAGCAGCAAGGGATGCAAGACTGCTTCAAGCTTCTGCACTTCCATCTGGGAAGCCAGATACCCAACATCCGTCACATCAAGCAGGCGCTCAATGAAGCGGCTCGTGTCTACGTTGAGCTTGCCGGTCGCGGAGCGGGCCTCGAGTACCTGGACGTGGGCGGCGGATTGGGTGTCGATTACGACGGCTCGCAGACCAATTTTGAGTCGAGCACCAACTACTCGCTGCAAGAGTACGCCAACGACGTGGTGTACCACATCCAGACCGTCTGCGACGACGCAGGTGTGCCCCACCCTACGATTGTTTCTGAGAGTGGGCGCGCGGTTGTGGCCTACCATAGCGCGCTGGTGTTCAACGTGTTGGGCGTTTCCGGGCTGGGCGAGTGGGAAGTGCCCAACGAGCTTCCTCCCGACGTCGAGCAGCCGATCAGCGATTTGGTGAGCACCTACCAGAACGTCACACCGCGGAACCTGCTGGAGAGCTACCACGACGCCCAGCAGGCGCTCGACATGGCGATGGGGCTCTTCAACGGCGGCTACCTGCCGCTCGACCAGCGGAGCCTGGCGGAAAACCTGTTCTGGGCCATCTGCCGCAAGATGCAGCGGCTGGTGCGGCAACTCGACTACGTGCCCGAAGACCTGCAAGGGCTCGACGCCCTCTTGAGCGACACCTACTTCTGCAACTTCTCGCTTTTTCAGTCGATGCCCGACAGTTGGGCGATCCGGCAGTTGTTCCCCGTCATGCCCATTCACCGCCTGAACGAACAGCCGACGCACCACGCCGTTGTAGGCGACATCACGTGCGACAGCGACGGCAAAATCGACCTCTTTATCGACCGTCGCGACGTGAAGCGCACCTTGCCGCTACACTCGTTCAACGGCGAGCCGTATTACCTGGGAGCGTTTTTGCTCGGCGCCTACCAGGAAATCCTGGGAGACATGCACAACCTCTTCGGCGACACGAACGCCGTCCACGTCAGCCTCGACGCTAACGGCAGCGTCATCTTGGAAACGGTCATCAAGGGAGACACGGTGCGCGAGGTGCTCGACTATGTCGAGTTCGAGCCTGACGCCCTGGTGCGCAAGCTACGGACCGATGTGGAGATGGCCGTCCGTGAGACGCGGCTCGACTTTCAGGAGGCCGGGCGGTTGCTGCGGTTCTACGAGGAAGGTTTGCAAGGCTATACTTACCTGGAAGACATCCAAAACGGGTACTGACGGCGTGCGGGTTCCACTCTCACCGGAAGCCAACCATGAACGGTTTTTGGACCCAAGGGCCTGACCGTTACGCCAAAGGACTGCAAGACGAGCATCGGCGTCGGCGCGCCGAACTGCTGAGGGCGATCCGTTCGGCGGAGACGGACGAGGAACGTGACCGGCTGAAGTTGCAGGTCGAGACGCTTGATCGCCACATGCTGCCAGGCATTCAGAGATTGGGCGATTGGCTTTCTTGCTCGCCAAAGCGGCGACCCACACGGCGGGGATCCTCCAGAGTTACTCTGGCCCCAGTTCTTGCTAGCCGGGGACTGAAACTTTCCCGACGAACCAGTTCACGCCACTGTCTCAGCTTGTGCGGATTAAGCTCGCCGTCGCGTGGACCATCGCAGACGGCGCCCCTAACGGCCAAGTAGTCGGGCGACAGGGACAAGGCGTCTTCAACCTCGTCCGAGCCCAGCGAACCGGCCAGCACGGTCAAGAGTCCGAGTTCTTTGGCGCGACGGAACAGCGGGCGGATTGCCGAGGACGTGCAGTGGGCAAAAACGTTCCCTCGATCCTTTCGCCAGGTGTCGATTAGCAGCGCCCGGCAACCGGCGGCCGCCGCCTCGATGACTGCATCCGGTGAAGGTGCATCAGCATTCCGCCAGTCGGCGTACACGACCCCCACCGCCCGGCATTGCGGCGGAAAGGTGTCGATCGCTCGCTGCCAGATCTGGGCCCAACCTGAAATGCGGCCGCATCCGGCCAGGCCCACCTTGGCGAAGAGGATGCCCGGCGGAATCCGGGGAACCGTCTCCCAGTCGGCGTCCGACCAGTCGGCCAGCTCGCCGAGCGCCATGCTCAGCGGCCGGGCTGGCGAAAAACGCTCGCAAACGAGCCGGGCGACGTCGGAGGCGACCCGCCCCAGCGAGCCATGCCGCGGCTCCTTGAGGTCGATCAGATCGACGCCCGCCTCCGCGGCAAGACGCGCTTCGTCGAGCGAGCGTACGCTGACCAGCAGTCGCGTCATCGGGCGCCCTCACTTGTGAGCGACGATTTCACTTCTGCCAGCCGGGCGTTGAGCCGGTTCGCCAGGTCGACGCTGAGCGGTTCGCACCAAGTACCGCGTATGGTGATGTAGTGCCCGCACCAGGAACCCAATTGCCGGTTGACTTCGACCCGCTCCCATTCGTCCGCCCGCTCCGCCAGGCGGACGACCAGGTTGGCCACCTCCGCCTGCTCTTTGCCCGGCAAGAAGGATGGCCCCTGGCCCAACAAAAACCCCTCCACGAATTCCAGCCCGACCGCCACAGGTCGTGCTGTGCCCAGATTCACCAGCAGCCGGCGGCCGTCGCACGCCAGCCGAGCTTGCCGCGACTGCCACAGCAAAAACAGCAGACCCGCCGCCGAGACGGCGGCAACCACGCCACCGACGACCCGCAACCACAGGCGCGCGGCGCCGCCAAACGGCGAGGCAAGAATTGCCACGGCGACCAACATAGCCAAAGCGGGCAGCAGTGCCGCAAAGGCCAAGATGCGGCGATTCGGGCGTAACCAGGTTTCAGCTCTCAACGGCGATCACTTATAGGAATTCGGGTGTCGGGCAGGACGACCGTGCGAGTCCCACCAGGCTCGGGCAATTTCCGTTGGGACTCGCAAGCTCGTCCCACTCTACCGTTCCGACAAAGCCTAAACAGTAGACGATAGATCGGGTCGGAGATTCAAGTCCAGCCGATAAACCCCGTTCACTCGCGCCGCTCTTTTCGGGTATAAAGTTGAAACAGGCGGATCTACAGTGGACTCTTTCAAGCCAGGCTGCACCTCGGTCACAGGGAGAACAATCGGGTTGGATGACGCCGCTGGCAACCGTTTTCTTCTCGGCAGTCGCTGCGGTGGTCGCCTGTCAATTGATTGCGACCGTCTGCTGGGGCTTGTTTGGATTCGGATTTTCCGCGGCTGCCTCGTCGAGTCCCCTACCGCCTAACCCCCTAAGGATCGCTCCTTTCATGTCAGAACACCCCGCCGAGAGCCCCGGCTCGCAACGAGGCCTGCTCATCGCGATCGCCGCCGTCCTGCTGACCTACGGCGCGACCGCGCTGGCCGGTTTGCCGCAGCGCGGCACCGCGCTGATGCTCAAGGCCGAGCACGCCGAGGGGCCCGAGGCGACCGTCCCCGTCTCCCCGGCTCCGGCCTACTGGACGGTAGCTCCCTTCGTGCTCCTCTTGGCAGCTATCGCGGTGCTTCCCCTGTTCCATTTCTCCGAGCACTGGTGGGAGAGCAACCGCAACAAGTTCCTGGTTGCCGGAGGGCTAGGGCTGGCGACACTCGCTTACTATGCCCTCGTGCATGCTCACCCGATCGAATGCCACTTCCTGGGGCACGGCACGGTTGACCGGGTAGAGGGACCCTTCTCCTGGGATTTGCCCGCGGCCGTGATCGCCAACGCCATCTTTCAAGACTTCATACCGTTCATCGTCCTGCTCTTCAGCCTGTACACGATCAGCGGCGGCGTGCGGATCGAAGGGGATTTGCCGGCCCATCCGGCGACCAACACCGCGTTTGTCGCTGTGGGCGGATTGCTAGCCAGTTTCGTGGGAACGACGGGGGCGGCGATGCTGCTCGTCCGTCCGTTGTTGGAAACCAACCGCGAGCGGACCCGCGTCAGCCACACGGTCGTTTTTTTCATCTTTGTCGTTTGCAACTGCGGCGGTTGCCTGTTGCCCCTGGGCGACCCGCCCCTGTTTCTCGGTTACTTGCAGGGCGTACCTTTTCTCTGGACCGCGTCGCTCTGGAAAGAGTGGCTGTTCATCAATGTATCGCTGCTGGCCATCTACTACCTCTTGGACCGTTTCGTCTATTACCCGCGTGAAACGCGTCCCGACGTGGTACGCGACGAAACTCGCGTTCACCGACTCCGCTTCGGCGGCATCTGGCCGAATCTGCCACTTTTGGGGCTGGTGGTCATGGCCGTGGCCATGCTCGATCCGAGCAAGGTCGTCCCCGGCACCGACTGGCATCCCTGGCTCTACCTGCGCGAGATAACGCTGCTTTTCCTCGTCGCTTTGTCGCTCGCTTTTGGCCCTGCGTCCGTGCGGCACGGGAACAAGTTCAACTACGGGGCGATTATCGAGGTGGCGGTTCTCTTCGTGGGTATTTTCATCTGCATGCAGCCGGCCCTGCAGATACTGCACGTGAAGGGGCCGGAGATCGGTATCAACACAGCGCCGAAGTTCTTCTGGATCACCGGCGCACTCTCGTCGGTGCTCGACAACGCACCCACCTACCTGGTCTTCTTTGAAACCGCCCAGGCGCTCAAAGCCACCGGCGTCCAAACCGCCGGGAATGTCGGCATTCCCGACTCACTGCTGGCGGCGATCAGCCTGGGGGCCGTCTTCATGGGGGCCAACACTTACATCGGCAACGGCCCGAACTTCATGGTCAAGACGATCGCCGAGAAATCGGGCGTCCGCATGCCTAGCTTCTTCGGGTACATGGCCTACAGCGGCCTCGTGCTCATTCCCCTCTTCGTCCTAACGACCTTCATCTTCTTCACTTGATGGCTCCCCTGATCACCAACGAGAGCCAGTTAACCTCGCTCTGCCAACGTCTGGCCGGCTGCCCGTCGATCGCCTTCGACACTGAGTTCGTCTCGGAGCACACCTATCGGCCGCAGTTGTGCCTGATCCAGGTGGCGGCCGGGGGGGAGCTGTCGGTGATCGACACCCTGGCGGTCGGCGACTTGAACCCGTTCTGGCAGGTGCTTGCCGAACCTGGGCACGAAACGATCGTGCACGCGGGACGCGAAGAGATTGCTTTCTGCCTGACGGCTATTGGAAAACCTCCCGCGGGACTTTTCGACGTGCAACTTGCCGCGGGCTTCATCGGGCTGGAATACCCGGCCGGCTACGGCAACCTGATTTCAAAACTACTAGGGATCATCCCGCGCAAAGGAGAAACTCGCACCGACTGGCGGCGGCGGCCCCTTTCCGAGCGGCAGATCGATTACGCTCTGGAGGACGTGCGACACCTGGCTTCTCTGCGTGACAAGCTGCGAGACCGTCTCACCGAGTTGGGGCGGCTGCACTGGTTCGAGGGGGAGATGGCCGATTTCGTCGAGGAAGTCGAGGACTCTCGCCGCCGCGAACGTTGGCGCAAGGTTTCCGGGAGCTCCGGTCTGTCGGGCCGCAGCCAGGCAATTGTCCGTGAGCTGTGGCTTTGGCGCGACCGCGAGGCGGCCCGCCGCGATTGCCCAGTCAAACGCGTGCTGCGCGACGATCTGATCGTCGAGCTGGCGAAGCGGCGCAGCGCCGACCCGAAACAGGTACGCGCCGTGCGCGGCATGGAGCGGGGCGACCTGCAGCGACTCATGCCGGGGCTGTGCAAGGCGATCGAGAGGGCGCTGGAGGTGCCGGAGGAGGCCTGTCCGGGAATGGTGCGCCGCGAGACGAGTCCGCAGCTCACGATGCTCGGGCAATTCCTCTCCTCGGCCCTGAGCAGCATTTGCCGAGCGGCCGAGGTGGCGCCGAGCCTGGTGGGCACGGCCAACGACGTGCGCGATCTTTTGGCCTATCAGCTCGGCGAATATGAGCCGAACGACGAGGCCCCCTTGCTCAAGCGCGGTTGGAGGGCGGAGGTGGTCGGCAAGCTGCTGGACGATTTGATCGCCGGTAAGGTCTCGATTCGCATTCGCGACCCCCGCGCCGAGCAGCCGTTGGCCTTCGAGCGCGAATGAATCCTGCAACTCCAATTTCGCCACTTAGGCGACCGTCAGAGTCGCCGCGGTCGTCGTCGTCGACCCGATGCTGTTCGTGAACACCGCCCGATAGCGATAGCCGCTCTGGGCCGTGCTTACGCCGCTCAGGGCGAGCGTCGCACTCGTGGCGCCGGAAATGCTCGTGTACGTCTTGCCCCCGTCGGTGCTCACTTGCCATTGTACCGTCAGCGGCGTGTTGCTCGTGGCGGCGGCGGTGAGCGCCACGTTCTGACCGGCGCTCGCCGTCTGGCTGGCCGGGTTTTGGGTCACCGCGGGTGCTGCCTGCACTGTCAGCATGGCCACCGCAGTTGTGATAGAGCCGATGCTGTTGTGAAACACGGCCCGATAGAGATAGCCGTTCTGGCTGGCTGTGGTGTTGGTCAGCGTCAGAGTGAGATGGGTGGCGCCCGAGATGTTGCTGAACGACGTGCCGCCGTTGGTGCTCACTTGCCACTGCACGGTCGGGATGGGGTTGCCACTGGCGGCCGCGGTAAACGTCGCCGTCTGACCTGCTGCGACCGTTTGATCGACCGGGTTGCCGCTTACGGCCGGCGCGTACCGCACCGTGAGCGTCGCGTTGGCGGTCGTCACCGAACTCACACTGTTGGTGAACACGGCGTGATAGACAGAACCGTTCTGGGCGGCCGTCGCCGAGATGGTGAGCGTCGTGCTCGTGGCGCCCGAAATGTTGGTGAAGGTCTTTCCACCGTCAGTGCTCACTTGCCATTGCGCCGTCGGGGTTGGATTGCCGCTGGCGGCTACAGTAAACGTCGCCGTCTGACCGGCATTGACTGTGGCACTCCGCGGGTTGGTCGTGACGCTCGGTGCGGAAGCGACCGTCAGCGTGGCGGCGGCCGTTGTCGCCGAGCCGGCGCTGTTGGTAAACACCGCCCGGTAGTGGTAGCCGTTTTGGCTAGGCGTGACGCTCGCAATCGTGTAACTGAGCCCCGTGGCGCCCGCGATGTTAGTATAAGTCGTGCCATTGGAGCTCTGCTGCCACTGCACGGTCGGCACGGGAGAACCCGAAGCGGCTGCAGAGAACGTGACGCCCGTGCCGCTCACGACGGCCTGGCTGACGGGGTTCGTCACGATGCTGGGCGCCGCTCGCACGGTGAGCGTGCCGCTACCGTCGGTGGCCCCGTTGAAATGGGCCGCATCGCCGAGGTACTCGTAGCTGATGGAGTACGTGCCGGCCGCCAAACCCTGAATGTTGAAGGTCTCGCTGAATCGGCCGCCGGTGCCAATCGTGGTCGCTTCAGTAACTCCGTTGAGGGTGATTGCTACGTCGTCGCCGGTGGGGGCCGTTGAGCCGGCGGCGATCTGGCCGCTTACGGTGACGGTCGATGCGCCAAGGGTGACCGCGGGCGATGACAGGCCGCTGAACGCCGGCGTTGCCTTGTCGATTTCGAGCGTGCCGTCGACGGTCGAGCTGTAGTAGTTTGGGTCGCCGACAGTGAATTCCGCGAACACGGAGTAGGTTCCCGCCGCGTTGGGAACCGTAGTCGAGTAGTCGTAGGTGATATAGGTCACGGTAACGGGGAGCGGCGTCACTCCATCAACGCCCACGGCGGAGACGGTTCCTCCTTGTGCCTGGCCGTTGTAGGTGAAAGGTCCGCCGTCGAAAGTCGCAGTGGCCGAGGCGGGAAAGATGTAGAGAGACCAGCTAAAACTGCCGTCGGCGTAGTTCGGGTTCTGGCTCGTGAAGTACTCGATGAACGTGTAGTACCCGGCGTCGGTCGGGGCGCCGGGCAGCGGCGGACCGAAGAGCTGCGTATTCGAGCCGTATTCGTTGTAATACTCATAGGTGAAGGTGCCGGCGATCGGCGTCACCCCGTCGATGCCGACGGCGCTGCCGACGACCGATTGCGGCAGACCGTTGTAGGTGAATTCCCATTGCCCGTCGTTTCCAAGACCGACCGAGGGAGTCGCGGGCAAAACCGTGATCGAGCCGATGGCGCTGGTCGACAGATAGTTGGGGTCGCTGCTGGTAAAGGCGACTTCCACCTCGTAGGTGCCCGCATTGACCGGGAGCGTCGCGGAGCCGTTGTAGGTTACGTTCAGGGTGCCGGCGACTGGAGTGACGCCGTCGGCGCCGAGGGCGCTCACCACAGCGGCCTGACCGGTGCCATTGTAGTAGCACGGGGAGGGATCGATGCTGATCGTCGGAGCCACGGCACTGATGGTCATCGTGCCCGTGACCGTGGCATTGGCGTAATTGACGTCCGAACTGATGAAGGTGGCGACCACGGCGTAGCTGCCGGCTTGCGTGGGTGCGGTCGTCAAACTGTCGTAGGTAATGACAAAATTGCCGTCGACCGGCGTGACGCCATCGGCGCCGACGGCCGTGGCGGAATCGGAGTGCTGATTGCCGTCGTAGTCGGACGAGCCGTCCACCAAGCTCAAGACCGGCGTCTGCGTGCCGGGACTGTTGATGATCAGGTTGCTCGTGACGGTCGTCGAGACATAGTTGGGATCGCTGCTGGTAAACGTGGCGGCCACTGTGTAAAGGCCCGGTCCGCTCGGCGGCGTGGACGCCCCATCGTACGTGAACGTGAAGTCGCCAGCGACCGGCGTGGCGCCGTCGCCACCGACTGCGATCGCGGTCGCCGCGTGCGCGTTGCCGTCGTAATCGAACGGGCCGCTGCCGACCGTAATCGTCGGCGTCGCGGGATCGATGGTGATGGTTCCCGTGGCCGTCGCGTTTGCATAAGACGGATCGGCGCTGGTGAACGTCGCGGCGACCGCGTAAGTTCCGGCATCCGTCGGCGGCGTGGAACTGCCGTCGTAGGTCAAGGCAAGGGTCCCCGCCACGGGTGTCACACCGTCGGTCTCAAGGGCCGTGGCGCCGGCCGGATGCGGGTTGCCGTCGTAGGTGAATTCCCCTCCCGTCACGGAAACCGCCGGGGTCAGGGCCACTACGTCAAAATAGAACGTGTATTGGGAGGTACCGGCGGAATTCGTTGCCGCAAAAACGACTGGCTGCAGGCCGATGTCGGCAGCAAGCGGCGTATAGGTCACCAAGCCGGTGTTGGCGTCAACCGACACGCCACCCGGTCCGCTGACGACCGAGAACGTCGGCGCCGGGTTGGCCCCGGTTTGAATCAGATCGATCTGCCCGGTCTGGCCCACACTAAGCGTGAGGCTGGAGATGTCGGCGCCGGAGGTGGTTGTGGCGACATAAAGATCGGGCGGCGTCGCCACGGAAACACTCACCGGAGTTGAACGCGGCGATTGAATGCCCTCGTTGTTGACGGCCGTCACGGCGTAGGTGCCGCTTTGAGAAACCGTGGCCGACGTCCCGTCGATCCCCGAGGCGACCAGCGGCCAGGAAATGGTTCTGCCGCCGCCAGAACCTTTGGGGCTGTGGTAAACGTGTACGACCTCCATGTAGACGTCGTAACTGGTCACGTTGGGATCGGTAGAGGCGTTCCACGAGAGCCCGATGGATGTCGTCGAAAGGGCTTGGCCGGTCAAGCCGGTGGGAGCCGCTGGGGCAGGCAGGAACACGTTGATCGGGAACGTCTGCGAGTCCTGGCCGACGGAACTGGTGGCCTGGATGGTGACGGAGTAACTACCGACTGCGGTCGGCGTCCAATTGATCAGACCCGTGCTGGCGTCGATGGTCATCCCGGCCGGGGCGTCGGTCAAGGAGTAGGTGGGTTGCGGGTTTCCCGTGGACGTAACCTGATAAGTGTAGACCGTGTCCAGGACTCCCGTTGTCGGTGCGGCAGAAGTAATCGCGGGCGCCAGATCGGGCTGCGTGAATTCCTGGCTAACGTACGTCGTGGCAACCGGATTTCCGTTGGCGTCATTCCCGCCGAGAACCTCGATCCGGCCGAGCGAGTCAACGGCAACGGCGGCTGAACTCAGGGGTTGCGGGAGCGACGTTTCCAGATTCCAGGTGTTGGTTGAGATGCTGTAGCTTTCCACTGTGGCACTGGCGCCCGAGGCGGTCTCTCCCCCGATCAAGTAAATCAAGCCGTTGGGACCAACGACGGCCGCGCTATCGCGCAGGCCAACCTGCATCGGCGAGGCCGAAGTATCCCAGGTGTTGCTGGCGATGGTATACCGATACACGACGTTGCTGATCTGGCCGTTGGCGCCCACGCCGCCGAAGGTGTAGATGTGCCCCGCGCCGTCACCGATGGCCGACTCGCCATACAGGGTTTGCGGTAACGAAGCAAGATACGTCCAGGTGTTCGCGGTCGGATCGTAGACCTCCATGGTCGCCAGCGGCGTGCCGTTGTTGTCCTGGCCGCCGATGGCGTAACTCAGGTCGTTTGCGTCGGTGGCCCAGCCGAATTCAGCGCGCGGCACGTTCATCGATCGCAGGGAGCGCGTCTGGTTCGTCGTTCCGTCGACGACGCTGACGGTGTAGGGATCGTACTGCGTGACGGCTGAGGTGGCGAAGCCGTTCTCCAGGCCGCCAAAGACGAGAAAAAGTCCGTTGGGCAAGGAGCTAACACCCGGCGAGTTGCGGGCAAAATCGAGCGGCTGAACGGTCGGTGATGCGGATGCTTGCCACGAGGGATAGGCGGCCGACAAGTCATACGACGTGGTCGACGGTCCCCCCATGATCAGCAAGTTTGCCCCATCCGGTTGTGCGACGAGCCCGGCGGCGGCACCCGGCAGGTTTGCGCCCGCCGACCACGCCAGGCCCGAGAGCATGTTCCGTAGCTCCAGGTGCTCGAGCACCGACGAGTTCCATTTCGATCTTCGACTGCGGCGCTTCTGGCCCTGCACGCTGACGATCTTGGCGAGCCTTCGCAGATACGACTTGAACATCTTGTGCCTCAACCCTACAAGCGCACTCGTGCTGTGCCGGTGCCGTCCTTGTTGACAGCATCCTGGCACGAGTGCTTGAAAGGGAGAGTCGCATCAGGCTCGAAAACCTGCCACAGATTCTTGGCTCGGTGCAGACGGAGTTGCTCCGGCTTTGTCGACCGGTGCAAACGGTTTCGAGCCAACTAAGGTCGTCGTCGGTGCCACGCCCGGCCGTGCCATTACGGCCTGCCGTATGGATCGTTGAGCGTCAGGAACTGCAGATAGAGAGGAACGGTCGGCACCGAAAAGACGAAAGGCGGGGGTGGCGGAGGTTGGGGCGGCATCATGAACGGCGGGACCGGCGTAGGACCAATCGGGTCGCCCAAGCCAAGGCCCTGCAACTGGTAGGTCGTGTCAGGCAAAGGACTATTGTCCTGCGTCCCTCCCGCGAACCGGAACACATAGGTGCCAGGCCCAAGCAGCAACGTCGTGCTCAGAGCGCTTCCCACTTGGCCGACAAGAGACTGCACAATATTCCCCGTAGGGTCGTAGATTGTCATCCTCACCGCCGCCGGCGCACCTGATGCCGATAAGGTGTTGGCCGAAAGCAGAAAATGGAAGAATTGGCTCGTATTGAGCTCGACCGTCTGGAATTGCTGGGATGCACTCGCGGTGAGCGTGCCGGCGACGAAGTTGGTCAAGACGGCGGGCGTTGAGTCAAAATCGACAGTCAGACGGTAGCTTCCAACCGTCGCGGAGCCGATCGGGTTGGCGGCCGACACGGCCAGTGTGTAAACGGCTCCGGGAGCAACTCCCATGACCTGCACCGAGTACGTTCCATTTGCGTTTTCCAGCACCTCCGCTGGAACTTGGTTGCCGTTCGCATCGAGGACAGTCACGATGGGGGCGGCGGCGCCGGCTCCTCCGGCCCAAACGCTTGCCGTCAGCGTCGTGGTGCCAGAGCCGGTCGCTACGGGCACCCTTACCCGCTGGTATTGCACGTCTGTGGGAGCAACGAGGGTCGAGCGGAACGAATAGCTGTGCCGCGCCGAGGGGACATTCAGCCCGGACGAGCGGCCACCGCCGTTCGCGCCGCCTCCATTCGTCTCATTCTCGCTGGCGGTACCAGCGGGACTTGCGCCGCTCGTACTGCTGACAACCGCCGGACCGGTACTCCCCGTCGTGACCTGGCCGTTAGGGCTGCTGTCGTCGCTTTCGCTATCGTCACCCTCGCCGTCGCCGCTCTCGCTATCGTCACTTTGGCCGCCCGAGGCCTGCGGCCCTTGCAACAAGTCGTCCGGCACGTTGACTCCCGACACGGCCGCTAAGCGGTAGGCGCCAACCCCAAACACGCCGGCGGTGGCGCTGGAAACGTTGATCAACAGCACCGTGTTGCCGGCGGGATTCTGCGCCTGGACCACCAAATCTCGGCTGTTAGGAGAGGATGAAACGGCGGAAGCGACGACGTTCCCCGAGCCGTCGTAAACCGTCAACCGGGGCTCGACGAGGCTTACGCCCGACGTGTGCAGGACGATCGTCGTAGTTTGGTTCGCGGCGATCGGTAATTGGTAATAATGAGTGTCGGTCGGTGTCGCCAGTTGCGCATCCACTACGGCCGCGTTGGATTCCCCTCCCAGCGTCAATAGCGTCGGACTGGTCGGGGTCTGGTTTGACGTGTCTAGCGGGCGAGCGCCGTAAACCGCATCGACGGCGCTTATGTCCTCGGGACTTAATCCGCTCCGGATGCCGAGATAATCCAGACACATCGCCGAACTGGCGTCGACAGAATCGGGCAAGCCCAGTACGTGTCCGATTTCGTGCAAGGCGACAGAGAACAAGTCGTACTGGGCGCGGGCGTCCTCGCCAAAATCGAAGTTGCTGTTGAAGACGATGTCACCCGACAAGGTGCCACCCGCAAAAGAAAAAGGCATTCCCAGAGCCACCACGTCCGACGAGAGCGGCGCCGCTGCAAACCGGATGTCACCAAAACGTGGATCTCCCTGCGCCAGACCGGCGCTGCCGAGGGGTTCTCCTTGATCGCGTACCAAGGCAAAGTTCAAGTCGGCGTCGGCGGCCCAGGTTTGTAAGGCTTGCATCACGGCCGCCTGCCAGTCGCGGACGCCAGATGCATTGTTCAAGGCCGCGAACAGGTCACTTGTCTGATTGTCACCGACCAGCGTCCCATCGGGAACGAAGCTGAAGGTGAGGTGCTGGGGATCGGGCCAGGGCACGCCGAACTGAGTCAGCGCATAGCGCCGTTCCAAACGCTCGACCGTGCCTCGTCTTCTTTGTCTCGCCATGCGGGAACTGCCAGAATCTCTAGGGTCGTCCACTTGGACTCGTGACTTGGCCGACCACGCGATCAAATTCGTCGTCGCCGCGCAGCGCGTCGAGATCATGGTCGCTTCCGACGTATTCTCGGCCGAAGCCCTGGGCCAACGCGGCGGCCAAGAGCCGCAGCGCCTCGCGCCGACCGTCGCCGTCCTCTCGAGAAACCAGGGCAAACGTGCACGCGGCCTGGTAGATCGTCACCGGCTGCGGCTCGTGTGCCAGCGACTCGCGCGCGTCGGCTAGGGCGGCGTCTCGGCGGCCGACTCGAGCCAGCAAGACGGCGCGCCCGGCCCGGGCCGGAACGAAATCGGGGCAGATTTCCAGGGCGCGGTCGAGCATCCTGATTGCGTCCTCGGTTCGGCCCGGCAGTTCCCCCAGCACTGCGGCGCTGTTCTGCAAGGCCGGCAAGTTGCGCGGCGCGATTTCCAGGGCCCGGTCGTAGTCGGCCAGGGCTCCGGCGGGGTCCCCGGGGAACCGGGCCAGGCCTCGGGCGACCCATCCGTCCGCGCCTTTTGGCTGCGCCGCCAGGCCGGCCGAAAGATCGCGCCGGGCGCCCTGCTCGTCGCCGGCAAGGCTCAGGGCCCTGGAGCGGCCTAGCAAGGCCCGCGCCTCGTCCGCGCCCATATCGAGAGCGTGCGTGAACTCAGCCGCGGCGCCTGCCGGGTCGTTCAGACCCGAACGGGCCTCGCCTCGTTCCAGGTAGACGTCTGCCCGATTCGGCAGCAACCGAACAACCTGGTCGAAATCGGCCAGCGCCTGCGAGCAGCGGCCGTCACGCAAGCGGGCGAGTCCGCGGCGGAAATAGGCTTCGCCGGAGTCCGGCAAGAGCGCCAGGCAAACCGTGTAACACTGGGCCGCGCGCTCGTTGCGAAGCAAGGCGTCGTTGCAGACGCCCAACTGGAACCAGCCCCAGAACAGTCGTGGATCGTCCTGGATGGCCGCTTCGAGAGCCGACATGGCTTGGCG
The DNA here is from genome assembly GCA_035550375.1 of Pirellulales bacterium. GTDB lineage: Bacteria > Planctomycetota > Planctomycetia > Pirellulales > JAICIG01 > DASSFG01. The sequence continues at coordinate 55,190 of DASZPH010000024.1, forward strand.
GTAGTCGTGCCGCTGTGCGCGCTCGAATCCCCGCCAGTAGTGGTCGACCGCGCTGCGTGTCGGTGCGCGGGTCGCACGGACCTCGGCCGCTTTGGCCTCTTCCTCGCGGCCGAGTTGTCGCAAGATCTCGGCGCGCTGTGTCCAAAGCAGACTCGGTCGTTCCTCAGGTAAGAAGCAGCGGTCCGCCAGCATGTTCCACTCCAAAGCCGTCTTGGCTGCTTCTGACGCCGCGCCGGAACTGATCGTGGCAGCCGCCATCGATAACGCCAGCCCGCCGAGGTGATCGTGCAAGGCGAGCCGCGGCGCGTCGTCCAGCTTCGACACCGCCGGCCGGTCGTACCAGCGCGCGTCCTGCTCGACCTGGTAAAGCGACACAAGTTCACGACCCAAACGGAGAACCTCGTCCCGCTGAGACTGATCCATCGACAGTGTGCCACTGAGCCGGGATAAGACGGGTGGCAGCCTCGTCTCAAAGTTGCGCCATTGCTCCAGCGAGTCGGCGCGGGCCGCGCGCCGTTCGGCCAGGAACCATGCGCTTCCGGCCAGCAACAACAACGCCACGCCCATCAAGGCCACACTCGCGTGGGAAGTCAACCGCGGGTGACGGCGTAGCCATTTGGCCGTCCACTCGGTCCATGAGGGCTCGGGCGCATAACGCAACGGCTGGTGAACCAGATGCCGCTCGATATCCTCTTGCAACTCGCGAGCCGAGCGGTAGCGGCAGGACGGGTCTGCCTCCAGCGCGTGGCGAACGATCGACTCGACCGCTGGCGAGACGGCGCGATTCAGGCGCGCAAGCGGAGGTGGTCCTTGTCGGCGGTCGGCCCGCAACAGGGCCGACGACTCTGCGGTGCCGCCTGCAGACGCTGGAAACGCCTCCGCCGCCACCGGAAACGGATGGCGCAGCGACAGCAATTCATAAAGCACCACGCCCAGCGAATAGATATCCGAGCGAGGATCGACCGCCATCGAGTTCCCGCCGAGTGCCGCGAGCTGCTCAGGCGACATGTACGGCAAGGTGCCGCCCACTCGTGCTGTCGTCGCCGTCTGGTGGGCGTCGATCGACAAATTGAAGTCGAGCAACATCGGCTGACCCTCGTCGGTCAGGAGGATGTTGGCGGGTTTCAGATCCCGGTGCAATACGCCGCGCGCGTGCGCGTGGTTTAGGCCGTCGGCCAGGCGGGCCGCGATCCAGAGCACCGCCTCGACGTAGCCCAGGCTGGCCAGGCGCGCCCGCGGGATCCGGTCGATCTCGGCAGGCCCAGGGCCACCAGGCGCGCAGGCCACGTCGAGCCGAACGGCGCCTGAGTTTGCCGCGCGGCTCTCTGTCGCGCCGTTTGCGTCAACCGTCGACGCAACGGTGGCGCTTACAGTTGACCGCGTTTCATCGCCAGCTCTCGAACCTTGCTTGTCGCCGAGCAGTTCTTCGTCGAGAGATGGCACTTTAGCGGCGTTCGACTTTTCGCCGGCAATTGAGGAGGTACGCCGGCCCAACGTTGCGCCGCTCCGTAGCGTGCTGAGCAGGTCCAGACCAGAGTCAGGCGGACTTGCGTTACCTCGTAGCTGCCGGAGTACGTCGGCCAACGTCGTTCCGCCCAAATAGGGCATGCAGACGGCTTGAAAAGGGCGCCGGACGTGGACCGAGTAGACCGGAACGATATTGGTGTGCTGCAGTTGTGCCAGCGTGTGGCTTTCGCCGAACAGGATCTTGGAGACCTTCAGCGCGACGGTGCGATTCGCCAAGCCTTCCTGTCGGGCCAGATAAACCTTGCCGAAGGCGCCATGGCCCAATTCGCCCACGAGACGGAATCCCAGGAAGTCATCCCCGACCTCGGGAAACGGGAACTCGTCTATCCTCCGACGCCTGAGCCGCTCGAGTTCGAACTCGATCTGGCGGACAGCGTCCTGGTCGTCGAACAGTTCGGGAAACCTCGTGCGGTAGCCGTCCGACGAGCACGCTTCGCCCCGTTGCCAGCGGTACTCGAGGTCCACCCGAATCAATTCCAGCAGGATATCGCGACGATTCGGATGTTCGGCGGGCGGCAAAAAATCGGCCAGGTCTGCCTCGCCGTCGCGCACCTGGGCTCCTTCGAATGCGTCAACGGACTCCTCCAGCTCGAACCAGCCAGCTTTGTTCGCAAAGGAATGCATACGTCCGCTATTCGTTCAACATTCCCGCGAGCAACTCACGAAATCCCTTCAGGCAGCGTTCGACCGTGCGATAGGATCGCGAGGTGGCCTGTCCAATTTCGCCGACGTCATAGCCCTGCATGCGCATCAGCGCCATCTGACGCGTCAACGGCGGCAACTGGGCAAGCGATTCGTCGACGGCCAATTGCAACGAGACGAGCGCCTCCTCGTCGGATGCCAGTTCGGTCACCCCGGCCTGTTGCAGGGCCTCGCTGCCGGCCGTAAGGCGAACGTCGCGTTTTGCCGCCCGATGGTAGTTTCCCTTGGCCCGGATTTTGTTCATGGCGATCACCACGAATAGCTTCCACAGGTCGTCGCCTGCGGGCACGTCGTATAATCCCCGGCTTGCCCCACGGAAAAAGCTGCCGAAGACGGATTGGACGATATCGTCGACATCTTCCCGGCGAGCCAAGTCGTGGGAGCTCTGAGCCTTCGCCAAAGCGCGCAACCGGCCCGCATAGCGGCGATATAATTTCGCCGCGGCATCGTCACTTCCGCCGCTAATCGCCCGCAATAGTGACTGGTCGGTCGCGGAAAGGGCCGCGCCTTGCTCAACCTCGCCGGCCCCCTTCAGCGTCCCCAACACTCTGAGTCCTCGCTTATTAAAGGAGAGTCGCTTACAGCGTCAAAGCTGCCACGGAATTTTCTCAGAAAGGGAGAATGACGTGGATCCGGCATCTGTCCCGGCCTCCACGACCGATTAAGATCCGCCGTGGCCGATCGAATCTCAAGCCACGGTACGACGGTCAGGCTCTGCCTCGAATCCCGCGTTCGATCGCATGAGCTCCGCTGATTAAGGTTGTCCCGTCCTCTGCAAAAACAGCCACATCCTAGCACAACCAAGGCAACCCGCAATCAATTTTGGCGGATTTCGACGTTTTTAACCATGACGGGTGGGCAATCACGTCCATCGTCGCGATTGACCACGGCCGCCGTTTGATCCGTGTCCGCCGGACACGCCAAACGCGCCCAAGAGAACACACACGGCGGTGTGCGGTTCACGGCACGTTGACATGACCTGCATTGTTGCTCGTGTGCAGCAGTAAGAGTCTGCCTGGTGGCAAGACGGGGCTGTGACTCGCGGGCGGCTGCCAGGTCGTACATCCGGGCCGAAAAGCCGGATCAACATGCCAGGTGGTAAAAGCGGCTTGCCGTTGTGCCAAAGATCGCTTCACGCTCGTGCGGGCTCAAGGGGCCAAGCGCTTCATTGAGAGCTGCGATGACCTGCTCATAACTGCCGGCCAGCTCGCAGACGGGCCAGTCGGAGCCGAACATCAGGCGCGGCGGACCGAACAACTCCAACGCCGCCTGGACATAGGGCTTGAAGTCATCCGCCGTCCAGTGCTGCCAATCCGCCTCCGTAATCATCCCCGACAACTTGCAGTAGACGTTCGGAAACCTCGCCGCTGCCTCGAAGTGCGGCAGCCAGTCGTCTAGGCGTCTGTCCTTGATGTGAGGCTTCGAGAGATGGTCGATGACCATCGGCAGATCGGGCAAATGCCGCACCAGCGTTGGGACGTGCCGCAGATGGCGGACGTAGAACAGCAAGTCAAAAGGCACACCGTGTTTCTGGAGCACCTTGAGCCCGCGCAACACGTCGGGACGAACGATGAAGTCTTCGTCCGGCTCGTCCTGCACCACATGCCGGACGCCCACGAACTTGGGATGATCTTTGAACGCGATCAATTCGTCCTCGCAGGCGTCACCCGCCAGGTCGATCCAGCCCACAATGCCGGCAATAAACTGGTGCCTTTCGGCCAGTTCAAGGGCCCAGCGGTTTTCCGCCAGGTTGTGCTGCGTCTGCACCAGGACCGAGCGCTCGACGCCCGTCGCTTTCAAGTGGGGTTCCAGATCGGCCGGTAGAAAACTGCGCTGGATCGGTGCGTTTTGTGGTGCTTCAAGCCAGGCGTAGTTGAAAGGCGCCGGCTGATCAACCCGCCAGAGGTGATGGTGCGCGTCGATGATCATCTTGGCTGGTCTGGTCAATCGACACGCACGCCAATCGACAAGAGCAGGTTCGCGAAACGCTGCTGGTCGGCGGTCTGGATTGTGAGGATGTGGTCGGGCGTCTCCACCGCCTTATAAAAATCCCACTTGGCGATCGGCTCGAGCGTCAGGTTCAAGCCGGCCGTCCGGATGACCTCGCGGTATTCGTCCCAAACGGGCGGATCGCGATCGAGGGTGTAGGGATCGTCGGCCGTGTACATCATCGTGTTGACGCGGTCGATCGGCACGGCCGACAAGATCGCCTTGAGAACCTGCGCGCAATTCACCACGCCGGGCATCAGATTCAGACCGACGAGTTCGGCGTTCGGCCCGCGCTTCGTCGAGGCCGGATAGTTGCCGTCGGCGATCAGAATGCTGGCGTGATGTCCGGCCCGGCCGAGAACTTCGTTGATCTTGGGGTGCAGGAGCTGGTGCTTGAGCATGCTCAGCCCACCGTCTCCGTGGCATCCGCTCGCCCATCGCGCGGATCGCCTTCCGACGATTGCTCTTCGTGCCCCGTGTGGGCCGGCGAGTCGCCGTTCGCTCCACTCCCGATCTCCGCCCCGTTGCCGCGCTGAGAACCGTTGCCGCCGTCAAACCCAGCCGCGGGGATGGGGGAGGCAGCCACGGGCGCGGACGGCTGCGCATCGCCGTTCGCTCCGGCCGAAGCAGCCGGAATGACCGGGGCCGGCATCCGAGATCGCAATTGCTTTTCGACCCAATCGAGCCACTCCGCCGGCGGCAGCTCGTACGGCCGGAATTTTTCCAGCTTGCCCAGTTCTTCGCTATGAAACAGCGCCCGCTGCTCGCCCACCCGGCTGGCGATCGGCGAGTCGATCAGCGCGCTGGAGTCGTTGGGGCTCATCTGGAAGAGCACGCGCAGTTCCACCTCGCGAAGCGCCTGCCGATCGAACGTGCGCTGCATGTTTGTGACGCTGTCGCACCACGTGAGCACGTGGATGCCGAGGTTCGGCCCCTCGCGCATGATCGTCACAAACTGCTGCGAGGGGGTCTGCTCCTCGCTGCGGGAGAAGCCGAAATCGTCTTCCTTCTTGCGCAGGTCACGGAAACGCTGCAGGTCGTGGACGATCAGGTACCACGCGGGCAGGTCGGTCAGGTTCTCCTGTTGGCGGCGGGCAACTTCTGCGGCGACTTCCTTGATGATCGAGGCCGTGTCGCGCTGGATGCCCACCCGCGTTTCGTGGGGCAGGGCCTTGGCGATCCGCTCGAACGTGCCGGCGTTCACGCTTTCGGGAGGCGTGCCGTCGAGCACGAAGAACCGTACGCCCGGCTTGTCGCCGCGAGTCGGCGGGAACTGGGCCGCCAGACTGAGTTGCGCCGCTCCCAAAATGGCCATCGCCTGCAAGTCGTTCTGTCCGATAAGTAGCACGTTCTGGCCGCTCTGCCGCCGCAGGATGGCTGCCGTCGGTTCCTTAATCGCCACCGGATCGCCCAGCCAGGCCGTGGCCGGCATTTTCGAATCGACGGGCCAATCGTCTTTACGCAGAAGTTCGGAAAGAAGCGGGTTTTTGTCGAGCTGGCCGGGAACGTTCCCCTCGAACACGATCAGCGGATACTCGATGCCGTCTCGCTTTTCACGGACGAAGGCCTGGATCCGTTTGTGCCAGTCTTCCTTGTCTTCGTCGGGCAGGTAGGCCACCTGGAAGGGATGGTTGGCATCGGGCAAGCCGCCGGCGTCGTTGTAAATGGCCTCGCCGGGACGCGAGAGCAGGCGGGCGGCCTGGTTCTCTTCGCTAAGGATGAGATGCGCGTCGGCGTCGCTGCACTGCAGGGCGATGCGCACGCCCATTTGCCCCAGCGTCGTTCGGGCCAGCGAATAGGCGCCGCCAAGCGTCTGGGAACCGAGCAAAACGTGCATGCCGAATGCGCGGCCCTGACGTACCAGGCGGTCGAACAGCAAACCGACTTCCTGCGCCAGCTTGTCGTCCTCAACGAAGAACTCCTGGAACTCGTCGATAATCAGCAGGATGCGCGAGAGCTGCTGCCCCGTGTTGCGGCGATAACCGGCCACGTCCTGGGCGCCGGCGTCGCGGAATTTTTCGCCGCGGACGCGCAGTTCGGCGTCGAGCCGCTGCAACACGCTCAGGCCGAACTCGCGGTCGCTCTCCACCGAAACGACCCGCGCGTGCGGCAGCCGGTAGGTGGCGTACGTTTTGAACTCGACGCCCTTTTTGAAGTCGATGAGATAAAGCTCCAGTTCCTCAGGGCTGTAGGTGATCGCTAGGTTGGTGATCAGGGTGTGCAGCAGCGTCGATTTACCGGAGCCCGTTTTACCGGCCACGAGCACGTGCTGCGAGGTTCCGCGTCCCAGTTCCATGAACTGGTGCTTGGTGGCGCCGGCCGGACCGAGGGCGACGCGAATGCCGCGGCGGGTCTCGGCCGTCCACCACTCGTCGGGCTTGGGGGCGATGACCGCGAACGGCACCTCCACCCGACTGGCATCCTTGGCCGCCTCGCCGACCCTGCGGACGACGCTCGTAAACACGTCGCCCGGCGGAGCCTGGTCGAGCACCAGCGGCAATCGCCCGAAGTCGGGCTCCTTCCACACAAAACGGTCTTCCTGCCAGACGAAGTTTGCGCAGTGCTGCTCCAGGTCGGGCAGCTTGAAGCCCTGCGGGAGTTGAAGCTTGGTGTCGACACTGATGATCGTGTGTACGCCGCACCGCGCGCCCGACGAGACGATACTCAGCAGCCGACGGCAGGCCGCTTCGCTGAAATTGGCCGGGAAGTTGGCGATCACCAAAAAACGGAAGGGCTCGGCCACTTCGCCCGCGGCTTCGTTGTACGCCTCGATCGTCTCGAACTCGTTGCGCAGGTATTTCTGGATCACGACCTCCATCTGCTCGGTCAGATCGGCCAGCCGCTGCTCGATTTGTGACGATTCGGTCCAGATGCGGGCGCCGATCAACTGCTCGTCGAAATCGCCCAGGTGCATGAAGGCGGCGAAGTTCTGTCCCAGGCCGATCGGATCGATCACCACAAACCGCGCCTTCCCTGGCGGGATGGTGGTCGCTAGCCGCAGCATGGCTGCCTGCATGATGCTGATCGCCGCGTCGCGGCCCTTCCCCTGACCTTTGAACAACAGCGAGCTTTGCTCGGGGAAGGCGACCAGCGCCGGCTGCTTGATCAACGGCAGCCGCATGCCGTCGCCGGAGTCGTCGTCCTGTGCATCCCGCCGAACGCTCAATTCGTCCAACACGGGGGCCGAGTCGTCTTCGACCTGTGCCTTGTCGTCAAACTGCTCCGGCCCGGCCTGCCACCCACCCACCCGGATAACGCGCGGAAGGGTGGTCGGCGCCTTCCATTCGGACGAGAGAATGAAATCCCATGAGGGGAACGTTTCGCCGCACTGGCGGTTGATGTCGGCCGCCTCGCTCTCGATGTGCGCCACACCCGCGTGCCAGCGATCGATGCGGTGTTTCGTCGTCGTTTCCAGCGCGCGCCGCCCCTCCTCCATCGCCTGTCGATGCTGCTCGTCTTGCTTGCGCAGCTCTTCCTCGTAGCGGGCGGGAATTTCCTTGCGGCGGACCTTAATCCCGCTTTCGACTTTCTCCAGCATCGTATCGCGGCGGCGGGTCACTTCGGCGAGCTGTTTATCGTGCCGGTGCTTTGCCTTGGCCACGACCTCGTCTCGCTGCTTGACCGCCTTTTCCACGCGGGTCCGGCACGTTTCTTCGATCTTGGCGTCCTCGCGTTTGCGGCACTCGTCGAGCGCGGCGCTCTCGCGTCGGTAGGCTTCGCCGGCGACCTGCTGCCACCGCTTCCGGGCGACGTCGGCGTAATCGAGGGCATACGCCAGAGGCTGATAGGCGGCAACCACCTTGCCGTGCACGCTCGACCTCATGGCGATGAAGGTGACCAGCGCGACGACCAGCCCCCCGACGACACCCGCCCCGGCCATCATGGCGATCTGCCACTGGGTGGCGAACCCGACTCCTCCAGCGATCGCTCCGCCGACCAGCACAAAAACGATTAAGGCCGTGACGCTCTTGGGCCGCTTGATCTTCCGCAGCTCTTCCATCTTGGTGTCGGCGACCTTGAACGCCTCTTCGATCGCCTGCTGCGGGTTGACGTTAGGCGGCAACTGGCCGAGCGGCTGACCGGGCTGATCGGCGAGCGACTCCTGGCCGTGAGTCGCCAGGAGTTGCCGGACCTCTTTGCGGCGCGATTCGATGCCGATCGCCGTGCTGTCAGTGCCGCCTTCGAGGTCGCCGTATTTCGCCTTCAGGTTGTTCTTTCCTGCCTCGTAAACACCGGTGAGTTCGAAATGGGCGTCTTCCTTGATCCGTTCGGCGTCGGCCTGCTCGTTCTGCCACTCGCTGTTGGCCGTTTCGTTCGCCTGGCGGTAGGCCGACTCGATTTCGTCAAGCGATTTCTGGGCGGCCGAGGTAATACGGTCGCGCTCGGCGCGGTACTCTGCTTCCGCGGCTTCCAGTTCGGCCTTAAGTTTTGCTGAATGCGTCTGGCGGGCGCCCTCGAACGCCTCCGTCATCGACGCCAGCTTGGCCTCGAGCTGGGTCTCGGCGCCCGTGTCGGCAAGCTCGGCGACCAGCCGGGCCGCGTCGGCGAGAATCTGCCGCTGGCGTTGGATCAATTCAGCTTGCATCGGGTTTGCATTCCTGACAGGCCTGATAATAGACTTGGGCCAATTTACGCAGTCGATCGAGTGCCGCTCGCACCTGCGGCTCGATCGGCTCCATGTACTTGGCGTCGAACTCGGCCCGGCGGACGTCGTTCCACACTTCGCTGGTTTCTTCCCACCGCAAGCGAATGGTCTTCATCGCGTCTTGCAGTCGCCCGGCGCCGGCACTGAGGTCGGTTGTCTTCATGGTTGGTTCTCGCGAAGTTTAAGGCTTTTGAAACGCGTCAGTTTTTCGCCGGCTCAGCCGAGGCCGACTGCGCCGTATTCTCGGCAGGCGCAGTCGACGGGGCCTCCGCGGTGGAATTGACCATCGACGTTTCAGACCCGGCCATGGGGGCCGCCACGCCCAGATAGGCTTCCAGAGCGCCGAGCATTCTGTCGAGTTCAGCGATCGCTTTGGGCATGTCGCCGGCCATCATGTCGCTGAGCTGCTGCGACTGGCCCCGATACTCTTCGGCTTCCTCGTCCAGCACGCGGCTCCACTTCTTAACCCTTTTGAGCTTCTCTTGGGCCTCTTCCAGCCGAAGCTGGGCCTTTTTCAGGGCCACCTTCTGGTCGGTGCAGTCCGGCGCCTTGCCGCCGAAGGACTGCATACGGCACCGTTCGTATTCCGCCTTGGCGTTGGTCACGGCGTCTTCTCGCTTGCGGATCTCACTCTGCCAGAATTTCAGCAGGTCGTTTTGAAACCACTCGAGGCCGCGGTTGACCGTCATATCGTTGACCGATTGCGACTCCTTGGCTTCGGTTGCGAAGGTCGCGAGGGCCGCGCGGAACTCCCGCAACATCGGAATGGAATGAACGCTGGCTGCACCATTCATAAGAAGACCCGCTAAGGGTTGGGGCTGGAGTGAACTGGAAGTGGCTGGACTCGATCATAGGTCTTAGGTCTGGGGTCTACAGGTCTTGGCTTCTTACTCCAAGACCTGTAGACCCCAGACCTAAGACCTTCTGTTCTGCCTACCGCTGGGTCAGGTACTCTTCGACGCGCTCGGCCTTCCGCAGCAGGAACGGGATATGTTCGTTGCTGGCTTCAACAAAGCGGCGAATGGCAACCATCGTCTGCTCGAATTCGCCCACGAATTTCAGATTTTCCTGGTCTCGCCAGGTCTGACTCAGGGCGCCGAGCTGGCCGTGCAACACCTGCATGCGGTTTTCCAGGTCGCCGTTAAAAACTTTGAGAGCTTGCGCAAAACGGCGCAATTCGGTTGGGTCGACAATTGCCTGCGACATTGGAGGCTCCGGGAAAGAAGGGACTGCGAACGCTTTCATTCTGTGCCAGCCCGGCCGACCGGTCAAGGAAGGCGGCGATCCGCTCGCGATGCCGCTTCAAATCGTGCCAGTCCCGCTGTTCGGAAGACGTAGCGTCCGTCGCCCGATGCGGTTAGCATGAGGCAGGTTCAACCCCAAATGGTCCAAAATCAAACAGGGATGATATGAACAAGGAAGAGATCCTCGCCAAGGTGGCGGCGGGCGAGTTGCCCGTGGAAGAGGCCTCGAAACTCCTCGCCGAAACCGATCAGCCGAAGCGCGGCCAGCTCTATTGCAAGGTGAGCGAGAAGGGGGCCTGCAGCGTCTACGGGTTGCAACGCATGCCCGTAACCCTGTACGTCGAGCAATGGGAGCGGCTGCTCGATTTCGCCGAAGACGTGCGGCGTTTTCTCAAAGAAAACGAATCGCGTCTGAAGCGGAAAGAACGCTAGAACTGACCTTTACGTCTCAGCGGGTTCTCGGCAAAATACCGCCCGCATTGGAGCCCCTTCCGCAAGTCCCCATCCGTGGCAATCGGCGCGTGCAGTCCGCGAACGGGCGTGTGCGAGGTCAGGAAGACCGTGCCGAGCAGCAAGGAGTGCAAGCTAGTGAAAAAGTACATCTGCCTGACCGCCCTGGCGGCTCTCGGCGTGGTGCATGTCGCCGCGCCCGCGGCCACCGCTCAGGGCCGACCCACTCAACCGGGGCCGCAGATCGCGCTGGTCGATCTGGCCTACATCTTCGGGAACCACACTCGCTTCAAGGCAGCCAGCGAGGACCTGCGTCGTGACGTGGAGGCCGCTGAGGCGGAATTGAAAAACAATAAGGCCGCGCTACAAAAGATGGCCGAGCAGCTCGAGAACTACAATCGCAACAGCCCCGAGTATCGGCAGCTCGAAGAGGACATCGCCAAGCGGCAGGCCGACATCACCGTGCAGGTGAACAAACAGAAGCGCGACTTCTTCGAGCAAGAAGCCAAGATGTACTACACGGTCTACCAGGAAATCATGGAGCAGGTGCGCTACTACTCCGACAAGCACGGCATCTTGCTCGTCATGCGTTTCAACGGCGACCCGTATGATGAGAACGATCCGCAGGCCTTGCAGAAAGAATTGAACAAGGCCGTGCTTTACCACAACAAGATGATCGACATCACACCGATCATCCTGGACGCGGTAAATCCGCCCCGTCCCAGCAACCAACCCGGCTCCCCACGCATGTCGACCCACCCTTCGGGTCCGCAGGGAGTGCCGCCGAATAACACTCGGCGCTAATTCGTCAGGTTCGCGCAGCGTGCGTCGGGCGCGCTGCGCGGGCCGCGACGGGCGTCGACTCCCTAGTGGACGCGGAATTCGGCATTTCGTTCTGTGCGGTCATGAGCGAACGGCGCTGGGACGCCGCTGGTTTGGATTCTGGGGATCTATGTTGAATCGGTTCACGGATGATGCTCGCCGGTCGCTGCACGCCCCGCGCCGGCAGCGGACGATCGTCAAGCCGGCCGTCGTCGAAGGCTTCGGCTACTGGAGCGGCAAAGACGTCCGCGTCGAATTCCGGCCTGCTGCGGCCGATGCGGGCGTGACCTTTGTGCGCGGCGACCTGCCTCGCCCCGTGCGAATTCGGGCCAGTGTCGCCAACCGCATTGAGTCACCTCGCCGCACCACCCTGCGCTCCGGCGGCGCCAGCGTGGAGATGGTCGAGCACATCATGGCCGCGCTGGGCGGGCTGGGAATCGACAACTGCGAGGTCTGGGTCAGCGCGGCGGAAATGCCCGGCCTGGACGGATCGAGCCTGCCTTATGTCGACGCCCTGATGGAGGCTGGCCTGGTCGAGTTGAACGCCGCGCGGCCCACCCTCTTCGTGCGAGAAGTAACCCGGCTGGGCAACGAGGAAAGCTGGGTCGAGGCCCGGCCCGGCACCTCCGGCGGTCTGACGATCAAGTTCCATCTCGACTATGGCTCAGGTAACGCCATCGGTCGGCAAACGCTCAGCCTGCCGGTCACGGCCGACTCGTTTCGTCGGGAGCTGGCGCCGAGCCGCACTTTCATGCTCAAAGCCGAGGCCGATTGGCTTCTGGCGCAAGGGTTGGGCCGTCGCGCATCACTCAAAGATCTGCTGGTCTTCGACGCAGAGGGGCCGATCGACAACGAATTACGATTCCGCGATGAGTGCGTGCGTCACAAGGCGCTCGACCTGGTTGGCGACCTGTCTCTGGCTGGCTGCGACTTGGTAGCGCATGTCATCGCCTATCGCAGCGGTCACCGGTTGAACGCGGAACTTGTCCGTGTCCTGCTGACCGAGGGGGACATGGTGGGCGGATTCAAGCGCAGTGCGTGAGCGACCAAGCTCGATCTCCGATCTTTTAAAAATCTCAAACGAAATGTGACATGGCCACCGTCGCTGATCATGTTGTGATCGACCCCCGAGCCGAGATCGATCAGGACGTCGAAATTGGGCCCTTCTGCGTCATCGGACCGCACGTGCGTATCGGGCGCGGCTGCCGTCTGGAAAATAATGTCACCCTGATGGGGTACGTCACGCTCGGAGAGAACAACCATCTTTATCCGGGCGTGGTGATCGGCGGCGAACCGCAGGATCTCAGTTATCGCGGCACCCCAACCCAGGTCGTCGTGGGCGACGGCAACACGTTCCGCGAATGCGTCACGGTCAACCGCGCCACCGAAAAGGAAGAAGGCGTCACGACGGTCGGCAGCCACAACTATCTGATGGCCTGCACGCACATCGCTCACGACTGCCGGATCGGCAGCCATATCATCATCGCCAACGGTACGTTGCTCGGCGGCCACGTACACATCCAGGACCATGCTTCGCTCTCCGGCGGCGTGGCGGTGCACCACTACACGACCATCGGCAGCTTTAGCTTCGTATCGGGCCTGAGCCGCGTGTTACACGACGTGCCTCCCTTCATGCTCGTCGAAGGCCATCCGACGCGGCCACGCTGCATCAACGTCGTGGCCTTAAAGCGACACAATTTCTCGCCCGAAGCCATCCGTTGCCTCGCAGAGGCGCATCGGTTGCTTTACCGTGCCCGCGTCGGTCTCGATCACGCCCGAGAGATACTGCGCAGCAACGGCCACCTGCTGCCTCAGGTGAATGAGTTGCTGTCGTTCGTTCAGATGCAGCAGGAAGGCCAGCACGGCCGGGGACGCGAACACAGGAGGGCGGCTTGAGACCGGTGCGCCTGGGGGTGGTTGGGGCCGGACATCTGGGGCGAATTCACGCTCGCATTCTGGCGGGGATGCCCGGCGTAACGCTGGTGGGCATTGTCGACCCGATCGAAACCAACCGTCACGAAGTCGCGGCCGCGCAGCAGACGGTCGGCTATGCAGACCACCGCGACCTGGTAGGGAAGGTCGACGCAGCGATCATCGCCACGCCCACGTGTTTCCATTGCCAGGTAGCCCGCGACCTGCTCGCGGCCGGGATTCACGTGCTTGTGGAAAAGCCGCTGGCGCCTACTACGGGCCAGGCCAGCGAAATGGTCGAGTTGGCACGGCGAGGTGGTCTGGTGCTGCAGGTCGGCCACGTGGAACGGTTTAATCCGGCCTTCGCGGCTGCCCAACCCTATCTGCACGAACCAAAGTACGTCGAAGCGGTGCGGCGAAGCGGGTTCAGCTTCCGGTCGACCGATATCGGCGTGGTTCTCGACTTGATGGTACACGACCTGGACCTGATTCTGTCGCTGGTCCAGGCCCCTCTGCGACGGGTGGACGCCCTGGGAATAGCCCTGTTCGGCCGGCACGAGGACATCGTCAACGCGCGTCTCCATTTCGAGAACGGATGCGTAGCGACGCTCAGCGCCTCGCGGGCCAGCCATTCGGCGGCGCGTACGCTGCACGTCTGGTCGCGCGGCGGCTTCACGGCGATTGACCTGGCGGGGCGCACGGTCGACGTAGTGCGCCCCAGCCCGGCGCTGGTGCGGGGCGAATTGGACGTCGAGTGCATGACGCCAGAGCAGAAGACGGCCCTCAAACCCAGCCTGTTGGCAGAGCATCTCCCCCGGGAATCGCTGGCGGTTGAACCGACCGACCCGATTACCTGCGAACTGACGGATTTCGTCGCCTCGATCCGCACCGGTCGCGCTCCTCGAGTATCGGGGCAGGCGGGCCTCGACACCGTGACGGTGGCCGAGCAGATCTTGCTGCAAGTGCAAATGCACGCTTGGGAGGGAAGCCCGATAGGTCCCGTTGGGCCGCGCCTTGCGCCGCTGCCGCAAATCCTCCGAGGGCCGCACTGGCACCTGAAGCCCGATGACGCACCGCTGGAACGGCGCCTTGCGGGATAGCACCGCTCTAAGTGGACGCATCTCGGCCCCTGCGATGCCGGTCAAAAGCGGGGTTAGCGGGCTCTGCCGAGCGCCCCCTGCAGAGCTTCCAGCGAGACCGGCTTGACGAGGTGGAAATCGAACCCGGCTTCCGCGGAGCGCCGCCGGTCCTCTTCCTGGCCATAGCCAGTCAGCGCGACCAGCAATACGTTTTTCAGATCGGACTCCTCTCGCAGCCGCCGCGCGACCTCGTAGCCGTCCATGCGGGGCAAACCAATGTCTAACAGGATCACGTCCGGCCGGAACTCCTTGGCCGCCTCTAAAGCCGCCAGCCCGTCGTGAGCAACCTTCACCGCGTGCTGTTGAACCGAGAGCAGCATGGCAAGCGTGGTCGTCGCGTCGACGTTGTCGTCCACGACGAGGATCCGGCGCGGGCCGCTCGTCGCCGGCAAAGTGTGTAGGTCGCCGTCCTGCGGCGCGGTCGTGGGGAGCGCTGACCACCCCGACATGGCCGGCAACCGTACCACAAATTCGCTCCCTCGCCCAACCCCCTCGCTCGAGGCGGTGATCGTTCCGCCATGCAGCTCCACCAACCGCCGCACGAGGGCCAAGCCGATGCCCATTCCCTCCTGGGAATGGTTCGCCGACCATTCCCCCTGCGTGAACAATTCAAATACGTGGGGGAGCATGGCCGGCGGAATGCCAATCCCCGTGTCGCGGACGCGAATCACGGCCTCTCCATTGGCGCTCTCGACGACTAGCCAGATCCGGCCGCCCGGCTCGGTGTACTTAGCGGCGTTATTCAGAAGATTTCCGAGAACCTGCACTAGCCGTGCGGCGTCGGCGTTTACCCACAGCGGCTGCGGCGGAAGCACGACCTCAAGCTGGTGCAGCCGCGCCCGGATGTAGGGCGTGCTCATCTCGACCGCCTGCGCCACCGCGGGCGACAAGTCGACCGGGGCCTTGCGCAACTCGATCTTGTCCTGAGCGATGCGCGAAATATCGAGCAGATCATCGGCCAGTCGCGTCAACTGTTGAACCTGCCGCCGCACAATGTCGCGGACCTCGAGGATGCTCGAGTCATTCTTGCCGAGAACCTCTAAAATGCTCACGACGTGCCAGAGAGGCGCGAGGGGGTTGCGCATTTCGTGCCCCAGCACCGTAATGAACTCGTTCTTGCGGCGGTCGACCTCTTTCAGGGCTTCCGCCTTTTGATGCAGATATTCCTGGAGCTGGCCGTCCCGCAGGGCTCGTTCCGCCTCCAGTTGCCGCTGAAACTGGTCGCGGCTGCGCACATAGGCGGCGACGCTGGCCGAGATGGCGTCGTCCAAGGCCAGGCCAACTGCCATCAGGGCGCGCGAACCGGGCGCCGACCCAAGCGCTTCTTCCAGGTAGTCGACCAGAACCAACCGCAGGATCTGGTAGTCGCGAACCACTTCCGGCAAGGACCAACCGGTTTCCCAGCGAGTTTCGCCGTGAATGGTGGCCGGCAGGCAGTGCTGAAAGGCCGCCAGTTCCTCCGACTCGGCCAGACTTCGCCCCAGCGCTCTCAAGAGCTCGCGCAGGTGGTCCACCAAAGCCTGGTGGTGGACTCGCTCGGCGGTCGGCTGCTCTGCCGCGGCGCGTTGGGCCCAGCGCTCGATCAAAAGGTCGACGTCCTGCTCAATTAACGAGCCGATTTCCACGTGCCGCTCGGCACGAATGACCGCAGGATCGACAGACATCTTTGTCCAATCAGGTGACAGGGCGAAACGTTCTACGACACCCCCCGATGCAGTCTACCTGGAATCTCGCGACGACGTAAAGCAGGTCGGCGGCACGGTTCCGCGCGTGACCGGTCGGACAACGGCATGCTATATTTCACGGGCTGGCCAAGATTCTCCCCTTTTTGCGCTTTCATGCAGGTCGTCATCACCGCCGTCGGACCCGATAACCGCGGCCTGGCGGACCCGATCATCCACTACGTGACCGGGGCCGGCGCCAACATCGCCGAAATCCAGATGTACGACCACGACGAAGAGCGCCTCTTCGCCATGCTGCTGCGCATCGAGCTGGCGACCGAGGCGGCCGGCGCGCTGCGCGACGCCATGCAGGCGGTCGGCCGGGAAAAAGGGCTGTCGATCCGCGTCTGGTCGCCAGAGGAGCGCGCGGCACGGCCCCGGCTCTGCCTCTGTACGACCTACCGGCCCGAGCCGGCGCTGGCCGTGCTGCGGGCGCTGCGCGATGGACGCATCAAAGCCGAGGCGGCGCTCATGCTCGGCAACCGTCCGCACTGCCGTTCGTTGGCCGAACAGTTCGGCGTCCCCTGGCACGACGTGGGGAACGACCAGGGGGTGGCCGACGACGAACGGATGATCTCGCTCTGCGACGAATACCAGATCGACTACCTGATTCTGGCCCGCTATATGCGCATTCTGCCCGCCAGCAGTTGCTGGAAGTATGCCGGCGGGCGAATTATCAACCTGCACCACGGCCTGTTGCCGAGCTTTCCGGGGATGCGTCCCTACCACGACGCCTATGCGGTGCGGATGTTGACCTACGGGGCCACCTGCCACTTCATCGTGCCGGAGCTCGACGCGGGGAATCAGATTATCCACCAATCGACCTTCACCGTCCCGCCCGGCTTGCCGCTGGAAGAGATCATTCGCCGGGGCCAGGAAGACAACGAGCCGCATTGCCTCGTCGAAGGAGTGCGCCGTGTCGTCGACCGCGAGGTCCAGCTTCATTTCCATCGGGTCATCGCGCGTCGCTGAACTGGTGCGACGCGAGGCGCAAACGCGATGTGGAGAATCCTTTCTTTGTTCCAGCTCTCTTTTTCTTGTTCCCGACCGCTGCAACAGCTAACATCAACGCCGTCTCCTTCTCGATCTCGGAAATCGGCGGATGAAACCACTTCGGTACGGCATCGTCGGCGGCGGGTTTATCACCATGTTTCAGCTTCGCGCGCTGGAGCAGGTTCGTGGCGTCGAGGTCGCGGGGCTCGTCTCGCGCCGGCCGCCGGAAGCCGCCGCCGACTTCGTGCGGAAACGGGGCCTGGGTGAAGGCCGCATCTTTCGCAGCATCAAGGAGATGGCCCCTCACGTCGACGTGATCGCCCTCTTCAGCCCGAACTTTGTGCGGATCGAGGCGGTGGAAGAGATCGTCGACGCCCAGAAGGCGGGTGCCGGCCTAAAGGGGGTCATCTGCGAAAAGCCGCTGGGCCGCAACCTGGCCGAAGCCCGGCGGCTCGTGCGGCTCATCAACGAAGTGAAACTCCCAAACGCCTATTTTGAGAACCAGATCTACATGAAGTCGGTTCGCGCGGCGCGCGAGCAGCTTCGGCCTGTGATCGAGGCGATGGGCCCGCCCCTGCTCATCCGGTCGGGCGAAGAGCACGCCGGACCGCACAACGCCTGGTTCTGGGACCCCGTGCAGCAAGGAGGGGGAGTGATGAGCGACATGGGGTGCCACTGCCTGGGCGTCGGCTGGTACGCCCTGACCCCGCCCGACAAGCCCGTGCGCTTCCTCCAGCCCCAGTCGGTCTCGGCCGATCTGGCCCTCTTAAAATGGGGCCAGCCCCGCTGGCGGAAAGAGCTTTTTGACCGCTATGGCGTCGACTACGCCAAGACGCCGGCGGAAGATTACGCCACGGGAATCGTCACCTACCGCAACCCGGAGACCGAGCAGCGGGTTCGCAGCCAGTTCTCGGTGTCCTGGATGTTCGACAAACAGGGGATGCGGCTGGCGCTGGAGGGAATCGGGGCCGGCTACGGATTCGACATGAGTACCCTGCGTTCCTCGCTCGATGTGTTCATCGGCGATGTGGCGGCCGCCGGCGTGGCTGACAGCGAATCGGCGCTGGAGAAATCGCAGTCGAGCCGCGGCCTGCTCGCCGTGCAGCCCAACGAAGCCGACCTCTACGGTTACACCGACGAAAATGAAGACGCCGTCGCCGCCTTTCGCGACGGCCGCCCGCCCCTGTTGGACTGGGACTACGGTGTCGAGATCGTCCGCCTGACGATGGCCGCCTATCTCTCGTCCGAACGCAAGGCCGCCATCGATCTCACCGACCCGGCGACGAGCGATTTCTTGGAGACCTACGTGCCGCTGATCCAGCAAGGACGCGGGGGACAAGTACTGTAAAGGGCGATCCGCCATCGGCCGACTCGTTCTCCGGTGGCCAAAACCGCGGCTCGGCCGACCGCGTGAACCGCATCAGGTCTTCGTTCCCAAATGGAAGGCGATCTTAACCCTTACCGCTCGCCAGCCCAGACGGTGACGATGCCGTCGAGTGCAGGCGATGTTCGCACCCGATTGGAGCTTGCGATCGATCGTTATTCCAACGCGATCATTGCCCGGCGCTGGGCAGCGACGGTGCTCGACACCGCAGTAATTATCTTCTTCTTCATGGCCGTGCACGTAGCGCTGGGCGATGCCCTCCATCGGAGACTTCTTCCGTTCACGCTGTTATTGATTGCGCTTTATTATCCTGTCTTGGAAGGACTATGCGGAGCGACGATCGGAAAGCTCGCGGTTGGCATCAAGGTCGTAAACTACGAAGGGCAGCGTCCAGGCATACCGAAGGCGCTTGTTCGCACATTTCTACGACTTGTCGAGGTCAACCCTCTCCTACTTGGAGGAATCCCCGCGGGCGTCATCGCGATGATGTCGCGTCGCAAGCAGCGTCTCGGAGACATGATTGCGCGCACCTTGGTCGTCTACCGAAACGATGTCTGACGCTTCGCCGTCAGGCGGCCTAGTGACGCGCGCCTTGGCCTATCGCAGTCCGCGCGCCGTCATCGATGGATCAATCCGCCTCGAAGACGGCGCTTACATCGACCGCGAAACCCTCCAAGAATCTCGACGCCGCCGATTGGCCACGACGAAACGTCCCCGCCTCGTCGTAGCTCCCGGCTTCGAGCGTCCTTGGCCCCTCGCGATGGATGCTCTATCATGACGGGCCGTCCGGCGTCTTCCCAATGGTCCGCCTCGATCTACCCCCAGCGTTGCCCTTATGGTTCAAATCAACATTGCCTATCGGGACCAGCTTCATTGCGAAGCCGAGCACGGCCCGTCGGGTGCGAAGCTGGCCACCGACGCCCCTAAAGACAACCACGGCAAAGGCGAAACCTTCTCTCCGACCGATCTGGTGGCCACGGCGCTGGGCACCTGCATGCTGACGGTCATGGGTATCGTGGCCCAGCGGCACAACATCCCGATGGAAGGGGTCAAGGCCAGCGTTGGCAAGGAGATGGCCACGTCGCCCGTGCGCCGCATCGGCCGCTTGACGGTCGAGATTCACGTCCCTGGCGATTTGCCCCCCGAGCAGCGGAAGCTGCTGGAAAACGCGGCCCACACCTGCCCCGTACACAAGAGCCTCCACCCTGACATCGATATCCCGGTGAATTTTCGTTGGGGGTCGTAGAGCCAGAGTGAGCCCGGCACTCCGCGACGCGGGAGAGAGACGCCGGGGGGAACGCCTGCGCACGGTACCTTGCGGCGGCGCCAATGATGCTGCATCCATTGCGGTGAAACGGGAGAGGCCACCTGAGGCTAAGGCGACTCGCCAGCCCGATTTATGGCACGCATCAGATCCCGGGTTCGTTGCGCCGCCGACTCGGTTCGATTGAGATGGCGTCGCAGCGGCCTGTCAAAGGAAGTTGTTATGGACCTCCTGAGAGTGATTTCCCAACTCCGCTCGAAATTTGGCGGCTTCAACTTGCCTGCGAGCGACGAGGCCCTAGCTGAGCTTCGAGCCTCCGTCGGTTTTGTTCCAGACGACGTGCTTAGTCTTTATCGGGATCACGATGGTTTGCGGGATTTGCCAGAGTCGAACGGAATTCGACTTGCGGCGCGCCTGATGCCGATTGCTGAGGTGATAGAAATTCAACGTGCTATGCAAGGAATCGCTTTTCCAACGGTCGGGGAAGTGCTGTGGCTATGGACCGACGACAACTCAAATTATTGTGGGATCTACATCGACGGGTTGTTGAGCGGCTGGCTCTGCGTTCTTGATCATGAAGAGCCGATGTTAACCCCTGCATTCCGATCCGTTGCGTCTTTCGTACGCCAGCTTTGGTCTGAAACGGCCCGGGAAGATGGAAAGCATGGTGCCTGCGACATTCCGAGGCTACTTCGGGAGATTCCTCAAACGGCTGCCGATCCGAAGAATCGTGAAAAGGACTGGGAACTCTCTCGCCTGTTTCTTCAACGATACCGCGGGTCGGATGACGAGGACCTTCGTCGGCTGTTTGCATTTTGTTCGATTTGCCTGACACCCCTTGAAGACACAGAAAGAGCGAAGTTGTTCTTCACGGATCCCGACACGTGGACACCTGAGGCTGCAGTGCGTTTGTTGGAACTCCGGCATTGGCGTGGAGCGGTCGACGAACTCGAAACCCTGGCCCGTGAAGGCACACCGAATGGCGATTCTGCTGCAATGCGTCTTCTTGTCCGCATGAGTACAAACCAGTCTCGCCGAGCGATTTCGCGTCTCAAGCAGACGCTTGAGGGCACGAAATTGCAAACGCTTGAAATGTGGGCCGGCCTACGTGGATCGTTGCAGCCACCTCGATGGTAGGTTTCAGGGCTCGGGAATATCTGGACGAATATCACACAAGCATGGAATGTTATACCGTCTTGCTAAGAAACCTCTTTGGTACGCGCAAAGAGACTGACAACTCGTGCGTGTGATCTACCGAAATCACACGTCTTGTTTGACCAGGTCGCGTTGGTCCCGACATACTGGCGCGACCTGATGTTCTAGGCAGCCAATCGTCATCGCTGAAAAACTGGTCGTCCGGTTGCCGCCAAGCTCGGAATCGTGACGGGCGAACTTCAGGCACCTTACGACTTGCAACCCGCGGCAGGCGTTTACACCGCGGCGATCATCGCCCGCAGACGGCTCTCGATCGCTTCGAGCAGGTCGTCGCCCGACGACCCGCGGTCGCGCTGGACGGGAATGGGAACCGCCTCGCCGACTTCGACCAGCGCTCCCAAAGGCCGGTGGATTCTCGCCTGGTCGGTGATGTCCTCCTCGAAGCGTTCCACGGTCTCCAAAATCCTCTCCGGCTTGGGGTCTTCGCCGAGGTAGTCGGGCGGGTAGCAGGAAAGCTGCTGCGCCAGGTAGCAGTCGGCGAGCTGCCGCCAGCGGTGCTGTTTGTCCACTTCCGAAAGCTCGCCCGACGTCAGCGTGGGCACGATCGCCGACCTCAACCGCTTGACTCGAACCACCGTGTTCGTCTCGCCGTCGCCCGTCAGCCACTGGCGTTCGAGCGGAACGAGCAGATGGTCGATGAGCCGCTTCAGCCTCTCGCCCAGCGCGCCGGTCTGGGGATGTCCCAGGTGTTCCAGCTCTTTGAGCGTGAGCAGCGCCTCGCCGACTTTGACGATGCGCTCGATAAGCTGCCTCTCCGGCACCGGCCTCCACGTCAACCGGGCTTCGATTTCGTTGAGGACGGGCTCGACGGCCAAACGCACCTCACCGTGGTAGCGGTAACGGATAACGACGGGATGCAGCACCACCCGTCCCATCCCGGCTTTTTCGCGTCGCTTGGCGGCCGTTCGGGCAATGAAGGCCGTACCTTCCAGAAGCGGGCTGAGCCGGTCGTTGGTGCGAGAGACGGTTCCTTCGGGAAAGATGAGCAGGGGCCGCTCGCCCGACACCAGGATGTCGACGGCCGCGTTGACCGCCGCCCGGTCGACCCCCTCGCGATACACGCTGAACCCCCCCAGCTTGTGCATGAACCAGGCCTGCCAGCCTCCGTTCATGAACAGGTGCCAGCTTGCCATCGTAAAAAACGGCTGCCGCAGCTTGCGCGACAGCACGCCCAGGACAATCGGATCGGAGGGGCGCGGATGGTTGGCGGCCAGCAGGATTCCGTGTCCGGCCGCCAGCGATTCGTGCACGTGCTCGATGCCCCGCAGTTCGACCCGTTCGACGCCCCAGTAGCGGCTTAGGTACCAGGGCAGCCCCTGCTCGAGGAGCGACCACCAGACGCGGCCATGATAGGGGGGCACGAAGCGATAGGGTTGTTCGTTGACGACTTCCTGCATCGGAGCGCGTCTCGGCGTGTGACGCCTTGATTGTGGATGGGGGATTGGTCGCTTGCAAATCGAAAATGCAAATCCCAAAATCCAAATCCGAAGCGGAGACCGGGTCTCCAAGCCAACCCTAAACCTGAAGCCTTATCCGAGAACCGGCAGGCAGGCGAGACCCCCACCCCACAATGCCGGTTGTCGGATTGGCTCTAATCTAAAAAACTCCCGCCGAGAGAGGTTTAATGTCGCTTGATTGTCTTTCCGTCGGTTTGCTGGTTGCCGACCATCTCTGCGCTCCGATTTCGCATTGTCCCAAGCCTGGCGAGCTGGTGCTCAGCGACCACTTGTCGCTCAATATCGGCGGCTGCGCATCGAACGCGGCGATCGACTTGGCACGGCTCGACGTAAGGGTGGGGGTGGTCGGCTGTGTGGGCGACGATCCATTCGGCCGGTTCATCATCGAAACGCTCGACGGCAGCGGCGTCGACACCCGGTCGATCCGCTCGCTGCCGGGCGTGGGCACTTCGGGCACGCTGATCGTGAACGTCAAGGGCGAGGACCGCCGCTTTGTCCACACCATCGGAGCGAACGGCCGGTTGTCGGCCGCCGACATCCCCATCGAGCGCGTCCGCCAGGCCAAGGTGCTGTATGTCGGAGGCTATCTGCTGATGCCTTCCCTTGAGGCCCGGCCGTTGGCCGAGTTGTTCCGTCAGGCCCGCGCCGCCGGGGTTGTGACGCTGCTTGACGTGGTTGTCCCCGGGCCAGGCGATTACTGGCCACATCTGGAGCCTCTCCTGCCCGAAACGGACGTCTTCCTACCCAACAACGACGAGGGGGTGCTCCTCGCCGGCTGCGACGACCCGCGCCGGCAGGCCGAGCGCTTTCATGACGCGGGGGCGCGGACCGTGGTCATCACCTGCGGTGGCCGCGGCACGGTTTTGCTCACCGACGGTTTGCGGTTGGAGGCCGAGACGTACCCCACCAACTACGTCGGTGCGACCGGCGCCGGCGACGCCTTCGACGCCGGTTATGTTGCCGGGCTGCTCGAAGGGGCCGACCCGCGTCGCTGCTTGGAATGGGGCAGCGCCTTGGGGGCAAGTTGCGTTCGATCGATCAGCGCCACCGAAAGCGTTTTCAACCGTGCCGAGGCCGAGACATTTATGCGCGACCATCGGCTGGTGGTGCGGGAGTGGTAGTGTGAGGGGGGGTGCGTTCCTGATTTGGCTGCGGCTGCTGCACGGGTCTGAGGAAAGGCCGACATATTAACCTATCAGCCGCCGATCTCCCCGAGCCCTTTTCCAACGAATTCTATAAAAAAGGCTCGCCTACGCGCTTTTCGTATGACCATCGTGCCAGCCTGTTATACGATCGCGTGTTGCAGGAGCATCTAACCTGTTGCAGACATTGGTTTTCATGACGATTGGCATTCTCATCGTCGACGACCATCCGCTGGTCCGCGACGGGCTGACGACCCTGATCTCAAAGCACGGCGACCTCAAGCTTTGCGGCGAAGCCAGCGGCATCGCCGAGGCCCGCGAACTGACCCGAACGACTCATCCCGATGTTGCCATCGTCGACTTGACATTGAACGACGGCAACGGCATCAGCTTGATCAAGGAACTCACGGATCAGTACGACGACCTGAAAGTGCTGGCCTTGAGCATGCACGATGAAGCACTCTTCGCCGAGCGGACGTTGCACGCCGGTGCCGCCGGGTACGTCGGCAAGCACGAAGCCAGCCGCACCATCATCTATGCCATCCGCACCGTGCTCGACGGCAACGTTTACCTTAGCGAGCGTATGACCCGCAGGATGCCGGCCCGGTCCATCGGATCAAAGAAGCAGCCCGACGATCGCTCGCCGGTCGAAAACCTCTCCGATCGGGAACTCGAGATCTTCGAGATGATCGGGCGCGGCATGACAAGCCGGCAGATCGCCAAAGAGCTCAACGTGAGTCAGCGGACGGTCGACACCCACCGTGAGAACATCAAGAGCAAGCTCAACTTGAAGAACGCGGTTGAACTGACCATGCACGCAGTCCGCTGGGCGCTCGGAGAGCGTTGAAGGCGACTGCCGCAGGTCCCATCCTCGAGCGACGGAGTCATGGCGAAGCGCGGCATCTATTTCGGCTCAAGGGAACGACGGTGGGCTTGGGGCTCGTCGCCTTCCTCTTTCTCGTGAACGCCTCTATTTCCGGATACAATACGCGTCGCCTGGCGGGCAACCACACCCAGGTTGTCAATGCCCAAGCCGTCCTCACAACGCTCGAAGAAGTGCTGGCGGATATCACCGAAGCCGAATCGAGCGAACGAGGTTTCTTGATTACCGGGGACGAGTCCTATTTGTCCGGTTATCGCACCGCCGCGGGTGAACTCGATGCCGCGTTAAAGGAACTCGAAGGCCGGATCGGCGACGACCGGCCCTGGCAAGTCACATTAGGTTCGTTGCGACGAGACGTGAACGCGAGAATGGCCGAATTGGACGTTGCTATCGCCGCGCGAAAGGAGGGGGGCATTGTGGTGACGGTTTTAGAGGTTCGCGGCAGCGCCGTAAAACTGGGCTGCCAGTCCCCCACAGCCGTTCCCATTTTTCGTCATGAGGTCTTGCGCGTCGAAAGCATCGCCAGGACGAACGAGAACAACATCCTGGTGAATCGCCGTTTTTCGTGGAATGCGCATGATCTTGCAAAGCCACCTCGCGTGAGCAGGGATAGGTTGACATGGACTTGAATTTTGATGCTGGCCGATCAGGACGCGAATCTCATCGCCAGGTGCAACGAGTGGTCTTCTTTGAAGCGAATATCGCTGCGAAGCGTGCGGTCTGGCGTCGAGTGCCTGGAGGAATTGCGCCGATCCAGACCGGACGTGCTGGCCCTGGCGATCGACCTTCCGTGGGGCGGGGAGACGGAGTCTTGCACGTCATGGCGGAGGACCTGCTACTGAAGGGCATTCCCGTTATTCTGCTCGACAGCGAGAAGGGCGTCACCCGCCCGCAGGGGGCTCTGCCGACCAGCGTGGTCGGCCGGCTCACGAAGCCGTTCGACGCCGAGTTGCTATTCGAGAGCGTCTTTCTCGCGTCGGATTATAAGCGGCTCCTTGGCAGGGGAGAAGCGATCTTGAGTGACGTCGAGTGCGTGCGTTGGTCAAACGACCCAGACGGCCGCGATTGCGAATAGACGCACATCAACGTACTCAGCGGCAGATTGAGGGGGAACTCCTGAACTGGATCATCGCGGCTCCGCCGAATCGAGCACGAGCCAGGAGAGCCCCAGCCCGGCCAAGCCGCTGAGGAGGCTTGCACCGAGCACGAAGCCGGCGCGAAATCGAAGCTCCGTTTCGGCCAGGTCGCCGAAGGCGCGGACCACCTGGTCGGCGCGCTCGGGGCTCGGCATCTGCTCGGGAAGGTAGAAGAGGGGGGCAACAGCCAAAATCGCCCCGACCGCCACGGGAAAAGCCGCGCCCGCCGCAAATGCGCGCGCCCAAGGGCCTCCCTGAAAAGCCATCACGGCAACCAGCCCCATCGCGGCGATGAGCGTCAATCGAATGGCTAAAATCGAAAGCCAGGCCGGCTCGGCGGAGAGAGCCGCCAGCGCGATCGCGACCACGATCGTCGAGGCAAGGACCCACTCCACGCTGAATTGCAACCGTCGCCGCATTTCGTCATTCTAATCGCCGCGAGCCTCGGGAAACGAGCGACTGTTGCCGCGTGGCCTACAATTCTGCAGATGAGCACTCCCTACGACCCATCCATGACCGATCCCTACGGCCGCCAGGATTACGATCCTGGGCGCGCCTCGTTTCCCGCGTCGCCCTACGGCTCGCCGCGGGAGGATGACTATACCAGCCCGCCGGCTCCGACGCGTCGTCGGCTTTTGTTGCCGGCGGCACTGTTCGTCGCAACTTGCTTCACCACCTATAAAGCGGCTGGGCTGGCATTCGCCCTTCCCGTCATGTTCATCCTGACGACGCATGAACTGGGGCATTTCTTTCAGGCGTTGCGGTATCGAGTGCCCGCCAGCCTCCCCTACTTTATCCCGATGCCCTACAGCCCGTTCGGCACGATGGGAGCGGTCATCGGCCTGCGGGCCCACGTCGGCAACCGCAAGGCCCTGTTTGACATCGGCATTTCGGGACCCTTAGCCGGCCTCGTGCCGGCCATCGCCTGCTCGATCGTCGGACTGTACCTCTCGCCGGTGATCGAGATCGGGGGCCGCGGCGATGTGACGATGCTCGGCGAACCTTTGTTTTTCAAGCTCCTCAAGTTCCTGATCTTCGGACCACTGGACGATGGCCACGACGTCCTCCTGCACCCGGTGGCCTACGCCGGCTGGGTGGGCATTTTCATCACGGGTCTGAATCTGTTGCCGATCGGCCAGCTTGACGGCGGCCACGTGCTCTACGCGCTGTTGCTGCGGCGTGCCCATTCGATCGCCACGTTGGTCCTGGTCGCGGCGGCCGTGGGTGTGGCCGTGTTTGGCTATTGGGGCTGGTCGCTGATGCTGGCGCTGCTTTTCTTCATGGGGCCGAAGCACCCGCCCACCGCCGACGACACGGTGCCGCTGGGAACCGGGCGGACCGTGCTCGGCTGGCTCACCCTGGCGTTCGTCGTGCTGGGATTCACGCCCCAGCCGTTTTACGGATTGGGGCAGTAGCGAAAGTTCTCGCGCAAGCGCTCGCGGCTGACGGCGCGCAAAAAGGAAGGCGCTTGAAGTACCCCGCAGCCTTCAGCGCCTTGCTTGCCCTCCCTACCCCGCATTCACGATATCGGCCGCAAGCGACCGACCGCATGACGCGGTGAGGATTTTTCCCGGATTGCATTCTTCGTCATGCCGTCGGTACGGAACGGTGGAAATGGACATGCCGCCACTGGCCATCGCGGCGCTGCCAAACGCGGGTCTCTTCAGTAGCCACGGTTGTCGGCGCGGCGCCGACCAGTTTCTGCACGAGCCGCACGTAGCTGATGACCGCCGCATCCTTTCCCAGCCACCTGACGTGCGGCGACGCCATCGTCACATGGTACGGTCCCGTGCCGGCGCCCAGGTCGAAATAAAACCGATGAAACGGCATTCCCACGATGAGTTGGCCGCGTCCCTCCGGCTCGAATGCCGAGAGGGTCGCGTCGCAAAGTTGTTCATAGGTCTGCCAGTCGGCGGCCAGAATGCTTTCCAGCAGCCGCTGGTTGATCGCAAGGAGTTCCTTTTCGCTCTCGTTGGATTCGGGTGCAGGCATCGGTGTTTCTCAGGCCTCGCTGTTTCTGAAGTTCTGGGCAAGCAGCGGCTCGCCGGTTTTCCCTATAGTTTATATAGGTTGAATGCCATCATTACCCAGCACCTATCGCGAAACTGGGGCGTCCGGGCCGGCTAAGCGAACTTGATCCGATAGGCGAAGGCGACTATAAGTCAGGCCGCCAACAAGCGATAGGACCGAGCAAGGATGCTCCAGCAACGGTATTTTGGGCAGTCCGCACGACCAACGGCGACGATCGTCGAAGGCAAAGCCCGTCCGCACAGGCTCTGGGATGTCGTCTGCGTCGATCTCGACGGCACGCTGATTCGCACGGATACGCTCTGGGAGTCGTTGCTCCTGTTGGCCAGGTCGCGGCCCTGGCAATTGCTGTGTGCGATCGCTTGGCTGCTGCGTGGAAAAGCCTATTTCAAGGACCAGTTGGCCGCGCGAGTCGTGCCCGACGCCAGGCTCCTTCCCTACCGCGCCGAATTGCTCAAGTCGCTGCGTGAGTTGAAAGCGAAGGGGGTCACGCTCTGCCTGACCACGGCCGCCGACCGGCGCGTCGCCGGCGAGGTCGCGAAGCATCTCTGCCTGTTTGACGAGGTCGTGGCAAGCGACGGCTCGACCAACTGCTCCGGCTCAAACAAGCTTGCGGCCATCCGCGAGCGGCTGGGCGACACTTGCTTCGCTTACTGGGGCGACTCGCGAGCCGATCTGCCGCTTTGGGAAGCGGCCCACGAGGCGGGCGTCGCAGCACCCAAAGCCAACCTCTGGCGGACGGTTTGCAGAGTGTCGGCTCAGGCCCGAATGATTGCCCCTCCCGGCCGTCTGCTGCGGCCGCTGGCGGCGGCTCTCCGGCCGCACCAATGGGCCAAGAACCTGTTGCTCCTACTGCCGCTGTTTTTGGCCCATCGATGGGCCGACATGGGGAAACTGGGGCTGGCGGTGCTCGGCGTGGCGGCTTTCTCAGCGGCAGCTTCAGCGATCTATATCATCAACGATCTCATCGACATCGAGTCGGACCGTCGGCATCCCACGAAACACCGCCGGCCGTTCGCTTCCGGCGAGCTGCCCGTACCCGCGGGGCTGGCGGCGGCCGGTCTGGCGCTCGCCGGCGCGTTTGGGTTATCAGCGTGGCACCTGAGCGGGCCGTTTACCAACTGGCTGGCGATCTATCTTCTGACGACCACCGCATATTCACTCTGGCTGAAGAAGCACATCGTAATCGACGTGTTGGTGCTGGCGGGGCTGTACACGCTGCGGATCATCGCGGGGGCGGCGGCCGTGAGCGTGCCCGTCTCGCCCTGGCTGCTCGCGTTTGCCATGTTCTTCTTTCTCAGCCTTGCGCTGGGGAAGCGCTACATCGAGCTGCGGCACTCGGCCGACGCGCCCGGCGACGCGCTGCCCGGCCGAAGCTATCGC
Source organism: Pirellulales bacterium (assembly GCA_035550375.1). Taxonomy (GTDB): domain Bacteria; phylum Planctomycetota; class Planctomycetia; order Pirellulales; family JAICIG01; genus DASSFG01. Next base: position 84,225 of record DASZPH010000024.1, read on the forward strand.
CCCGACGATGCTCCCCTGCTTGAACAGATCGGGCCGACAAGCGGTTACCTGGCCGTGCTCGTCTTTTGCCTGTATATCGACAGCCGTGCCGTCGAGCGGCTCTATCGACACCCGGAGTTTTTGTGGCTCGCCTGCCCACTGCTGCTGTACTGGATCACCCGTTTCTGGCTGCTGGCGCGGCGGAAGCAGATCGAGTATGATCCGGTCGCCTTTGCCCTCAAGGATCGCGCAAGCCTGGCGGTCATCGCCTGCACCGCTGTAACCGTTCTGCTGGCGGCACATTGACCCAGGTTGCACGCCGATGCCTGACGCCAGGAACACGAAACGCTTCCGAGAAGAGCTGCTCAGCGGCTGGGGAAACGTGGCCGCCCAACGGTCGCCCGTTTACCGGCCGGAACGGCTCGATGATCTGCGCGACATCGTCCAGAACTGCGGCTCGACGCTGATCTCGCGAGGCCTGGGCCGCAGCTACGGCGACGCCGCGATCAACGCCGAGGGCGTAGTTTCACAGGTGCGGCTCAATCGCTTTCTAGAATTTGACGACGAGCAGAGCATCGTCTCCTGCGAGGCGGGCGTCACCTTCGACGATCTGCTCCGGGTTGGCCTGCCGCGAGGTTTTTTTCCCGCGGTCACACCCGGCACGAAACACATTACCGTCGGAGGCGCCATTGCGGCCGACGTGCACGGCAAGAATCACCATGTCGACGGCTCGTTCGCCGACTGTCTCCTCGATTTTCACTTGTTGACCGCCTCTGGCGAGCTGCTGATTTGCTCGCGCACGGAGAACGCGCGGGCCTTCTGGGCCACTCTTGGTGGAATGGGGCTGACCGGCGCCATCGTCGAGGCCAGATTCCGGCTCCTCCCCGTAACGTCGCCGTTTCTCAGCGTCGACTACGAGAAGACGACCGATCTCGACGCAACGCTCGAGGCCTTCGCTCAAGGCGACGCGCAATATCGGTATTCCGTGGCCTGGATCGACTGCCTCGCCCGAGGCCGATCGCTGGGACGCTCGGTGCTCATGCGCGGCAATCACGCGTTGGCCGACGAGTTGCCGCCCGCGATTGAGCGACCGCTGGAACTTCAAGCCCGGTGCCACAGGCGAGTCCCCTGCTTTTTGCCGAACTTCGTTCTGAATTCGTGGACCGTCCGCGCGTTCAACGCCCTCTATTACGCCCGGCACAGCAGGTGCCACGCGGTCGTCGACTACGACACGTTCTTTTACCCGCTCGACGCGATCGAACATTGGAACCGCATCTACGGTCGACGTGGTTTTCTGCAATATCAGGCCGTGTTCCCCACCGCCAGCAGCCGAGCCGGTCTGGTGGCTCTGCTCGAGGCGATTGCCGCCTCGCGGCAGGCGTCGTTCTTGGCGGTGCTCAAATCGTTCGGCCCGGCTAACCGGGGCTTGCTCTCCTTTCCCGCGGCCGGCTCAACGCTGGCGGTCGACTTGCCCAACACGGGCTCTGCGGTGCTGACCCTGCTCGATGACTTGGACGAAATTGTGGTCCGGCACGGGGGGCGAGTCTACCTGGCCAAGGACGTCCGGTTGTCGCGCCCCATGTTCGAGGCCATGTATCCACACGCCGACGAGTTCCGCCGTGTCAAAGCCGAGCTCGATCCCGCGGGACGTTTCGATTCGGCCCTGTCGCGGCGCCTCGGCCTCTCTGCGGCCGCCAGCCGCCAGAGGGCCGCCGCATGAAAGAAAACGTCCTGATCGTGGCAGCGCTGTCGGGCATGGGGCGAGCGATCGCCGGCGAGCTGGCCCGCCGCGGCCACTCCCTCGTGCTTGCCGCGAGAGACGAGGAAGAACTAGCTCGCACGGCGGCCGATCTGCGCGTGCGGCATCATGCGACCGTGGAGACCGTCCCCTTCGAGGCGCTCGACTTTAATTCGCACCCGGCGCTCGTCGACGCGGCTGACCTTGCCTTCCCCGGGGGATTGACGGGCGTCGTGTTTTGCGCCGGCTGGATGGCAAGTCAAGAGCTGGCGGCGGCAGACTTCCACGTGGCCAAGAAGATGATCGACGTTAACTACACGTCGGCCGTTTCGCTTTTGAACCATGCGGCCAACCTGTTCGAGCGTCGTCGCCGCGGTTGGATTTGCGCGCTTTCGTCGGTGGCCGGCGACCGCGGCCGCCAAAGCAATTATCTGTACGGTGCAACCAAGAGCGCGCTGACCGCTTACTTGCAGGGTTTACGCAACCGCTTGACTCCCGCGCGTGTGGCCGTGATCACGGTCAAGCCGGGCTGCGTTGATACGCCCATGACCTACGGCGGCGACAAGCTGCCCTTTCTGGTCGCACCCGAAGTCGTCGCTCGCGACGTCGCGCGGGCCATCCTTCGCCGCGACAGCGTGGTCTACACGCCTCGCATCTGGCGGCCGATCATGACAGCGCTGTGCCTCGTACCTGAAGCCCTCTTTCGCCGGATGAGGCTCTGACGCCAGTCCGTCGCTCCGGACGTTTTGTCGTAGCCTCCCAGGCCGGTCGCAAAGCGTGTTGGCGTATGGCATTGCGACTGCCCGCAGCACTCCGTAGTCGGAACAGAGTTTGCTGCCCCTCAGCCGGAAGCTGCAAGGAGCGATCGCGGATGCAAGTTGCCCAGCATCAGAGCGCTTCAAACGCTTAGGTAAGAGGAAACAGACACGTCCGTCGGGAGGCCCACATGAGCGTCGAGAATTATCAAAACCTGGTGATCGGCAGCGGGGTCGGAGGCAAGATCGCCGCCTGGACTCTGGCGAAGCAAGGTCAGAAAACGGCCGTCGTCGAGCGGGCGATGATCGGCGGCTCTTGCCCGAACGTGGCTTGCCTGCCGAGCAAGAACGTAATCTACAGCGCGAAGGCCCTTTCGCTAGTTCACCCGACGGCCGGCCTGGGAGTAACGAGCGGGTCGATCCGCGTCGACATGGCGGGCGTCGCTCGCCGCAAGCGACAGATGGTTGACGAACTCATCGAGTTGCACCTCGTCAACTACAAGGCCAGCGGCGCCGAACTGATCATGGGGGAAGCCCGCTTCACCGAGCCGAAAACCGTGCACGTGACACTCAACGCCGGTGGTGAGCGGTTACTACGAGGCGACCGCGTGTTCATCAACGTCGGCACGCGAGCCAGCATTCCCGATGTGCCGGGGCTTGCCGACGCCCGGCCGATGACGCACATCGAAGCGTTGAACCTCGAGCGGCTTCCCGAGCACCTTGTCATCCTGGGTGGCGGCTACGTCGGCTTGGAATTCGCCCAGGCGATGCGGCGGTTCGGTGGTCGTGTGACGATCATCCAGCGCGGGCCGCGGCTCCTCGATCGGGAAGATCCGGACGTCAGCGATGCACTCTTGCAGTTGATGAAAGACGAAGGGATTGGCGTCTGGTTGCAAACGGAGATCGCCCACGTCACGGGCATTTCCGGCTCTGGCGTTGCGCTGCAACTGCGTACCGGCACGCAGGAACGAGGTCTCGAAGCCTCCGATATCCTGGTGGCGGCCGGCCGGACGCCTAACACCGACCGGCTGGACGCGGCTCGGGCAGGCGTCGACCTCGACTCGCGGGGATACATTCGTGTTAACGACAGGCTGCAAGCGAGTGCGTCGGACGTCTGGGCGATGGGCGAATGTGCCGGCAGTCCACAGTTCACGCACGTTGGAGAAGACGATTGCCGCGTGGTCCTCGACAACCTCGCCGGTGGCAGCCGGACGACTCGCGACCGCCTGATCCCCTACTGCCTGTTCACCGACCCCGAACTGGCGCACGTGGGGATGAGTGAATCCGAAGCGCGTGCCAAAAACGTTGTCTATCGCATCGCGAGCATGTCGATGGCCATAGTGCTGCGGACGCACACCCTCTCGCAGACGCGCGGGTTTATGAAGGCGCTCATCGGCTCCGACGACCGGATTCTGGGGTTCACCGCGTTCGGCGCCGAAGCGAGCGAGTTGATGGCCGTGGTTCAGACGGCCATGCTCGGCGGCCTGCCCTACACCGTGCTTCGCGACGCGATTTTCACACACCCAACCGCCGCCGAGGGGTTGCTCGGCCTGTTCTCAACGCCTCCGCGTGCGACGTAGCGCCCGCAGTGCCAGCGCCCGCCGCCGTCTTTCGCTCCCGCGAAAGGCTATTACAGGCGTTCTCAAAGCCTAGTTGCCTTGCGCCCCGCGAACTCGTTCGATCGCGCTCCGCAGAGGGGGCACGCGCTGGGCCACTTGATCGAGAAGCCGGGCGAAGAACGGGACGTCGGGGGCCAGCGTCACAGCTCCCCAAGCGATGAAGATCCAGCCCGGCAGAACGGGCAACACTAAGCCAGCCACCCCTAGGGCCATGAACCCCCATCCGGCAAACTGACGTCCGACTCGCCAGTGGCCGAGGGTGACTGGCGGTTGTACCTTGCCGTCGCCCGTGTGGGCCGGACCTAGGCCATGTGTTTGGTCGTGGCGGCACCCCGCACTGTCTTGCTGCTGTTCCATCGCCCTATTCTACGGCAGCCGGAAAGAGCTCTCTCTCACAAACTCTTCAGGTAGCTCACCGCGTCGGCGATTTCCGAAACGGGGCGGTCACTTTTTTCACGCTGGACGGTCCAATAGCCGCGATAGTCGTGCTCTTCCAGGGCCCCCATCAAGGCCGGCAAGTCGGCCGAGCCCCGGCCGAGCTGCACCTCGATGCCGCGCCCTTGGGCAAGGTCGCGCACGCCGTCCTGGGCGTGGACGTAGCAGACGCTCCGCCCCAACGACGCCAGGGCCTCGAGCGGCGAAAAGCCGTTGATGATCAGCAGGCCCGGATTGAAGCAAACGCCGATGACGCCGGGAGGCAGCGCAGAGAGCAGCCGGGCCAGATCGCCGCCCGACTCGGTTCCCGTTTCCGCCGCCAGCATCGCTCCGGCCCGCTGCCCGTAGCTGCCCAGGTCCGTAAGGGCCTCGATCAGCGTCTGCCAGCGAGGTCCTTCCGGCTTTTCCGGCACGCGCCCCACCTGGTTCACCACCCACGAGGCCCCCAGGTCGTAGGCCAGACTCATCGCCGCTTTGGTTGCTTCCACGCGGCGCTCCAGGTCGTCCGTGACGTCGTAGCCGCGGCGGGTGCGGAAGCCGATGGCGGCCACGCGCAGGTCGTAGTCGTCGAACAGTTTTCGTAACTGGCGGCGGCCCGTTTGCGAAATCTCACTCGGCTTGGCGTCGCCCCGGCCATCCATTTCTACCGCGGAGGCGCCCCACTGCCGGACCAAAGGCAAGACGCGTTTGAGCGGCAGACCGACGCTGCGTGTTTGAACGGCGACTTTTATGGCCGGCATAGAAAGTGTTCAGGGTGTTTGGAATCCGGTTCAGCAGCCCGCAATTCGGCTTCGGGTATTCTCGCCTTTGACGGGATTAGCAAATAGTCCAAATGGCCGACCAGCAGCCCGGCCTGGAGCTAAGCTTGCTTACGACAAGCTCGGCAAAGTCGTGCTTCCTGGCTGTTTCTCCCGCGATCCAGGCCGATAGACGTTCTGGGGCTCTCGCCTCGGCGGCGGAACCACGTTCGCCAGCGGGTCCCGTCGACGAACAATCCAACTCCCCGACACTAACGGCCACCGTAAACCCGAATGTTCGCCTCCTTGCTGATTCTAGCGGCCCTGGGTAACACGGCGACCGTTGCGCCCCATCCCGACGCCGTAACCCTCTACCAGTGCGACTTCGGGCAGGCCTCCGACGAAGACTACGATAAATGGCCGGACGGCTGGACGCGTCGCCGCGGCCCCGGCTTTCCGCATTATTTATCGATCGAAATCAGTCCCGAGTCGTCGGCAACCGGCGGGCACTGTTTGAGGTTCGATCTCGACGGCGGGGCCGCGATCGCCTACAGCCCGGCGATCGCCATCGATCCGCGACACGATTACGTGCTCCAGGCCCGGGTGGCAACACGCCAGCTCGTCCACGACCGAGCCTGGCTGAGCGTCGAGTTCCTCGATCACGAGCGACAGCCTCTGGAGATGATCGCGACCGAAAAATACGCCGTAGACGGATGGGCGCCGGTCGCCCTTGGTCCGGTGCGCTCGTCGAACGCGGCCGCCCGATGGGCCAGGATCGCCCTCCATCTTGAGCCTAGCGAAAGACAGGACCTGCGCGGTGCCGCCCTGTTCGACGACATCCGCTTCGTCCAGGTGCCCCGACTCGATCTGGAGATCACCGAGCCGCATCTACTCTATCCGTCGGGCGAGCCGATTCTCGTGCGATGCCGCGTTTCGGGTTATCAGAGTTCTCCTCCAGAGGTTCGGCTCGAGCTGAGCGACGCGCTGGGGAACCTGCTCGACCGGCACCGTCTGCGGCTTGAGCCGATCGATGTCGCAACAACGGAGACTGGCGGCCATCCTCTTCCGGACGACTATCGTGTCGCGGCGGCCGACTGGACGTTGCCCCTTTCGCAGCCAGGTTACTATCGCCTGGTCGCCACCGTTTCGCATGAAGCCGTCGTGCTCTATCGGCGCGAGCTGCGCGTGGCCATCACCGACCGCGTTGCCCGACCCGAACGAGGCGAGTTCGGTTGGACGCTTCCCCGCGGCGAACAGTTCCTGTCGCTGGCCGCCCTGGCGCAATGGGCCGGCCAGGCGGGCATACAGTGGATCAAATTCCCGCTCTGGTACGATGCGAACGACCAGGCGCGCGTCGACGGCTTGACGTGGTTTGCGGATCGGCTGAACGCACAGGGCATCGGGCTGATCGGTTTGCTGTCCGAGCCCCCGCCGCAGACTGCGCGCGTCATGTTACTCGCACCGGGCGGCGCCGTGGCGAACCTGTTCGCCCAAGACGCGGCACTTTGGTATCCCTCACTGGAACCGGTGATGGCCAGGCTGTCGCTGAAGGTGAGGTGGTGGCAGCTCGGCAACGACGACGACGGTAGCCTATCCGGGGTGAGCGATCCGCTGGCGACCGTAGCACGTGTCAAGAAGCAGCTCGATGAAATTGGACAAAACTCCCACGTGGGCGTCGCCTGGAGCTGGCTCGACGAGGTACCCGTCGGCAAGAAGGTTCCCTGGAGCTTCATCTCACGCTATGGCGAACCAGCCCTGGCGCCGGACGAATTGACTGAGTACTTGTCCGCCACCCGGGGCCGCGTGCCCAACCAGTGGATCTCGCTGGACCGGCTCGATCCGGCCCGCTACGGCACGGCGGCACGAGTCGCCGATCTCGTGCTGCAGATCGTAGCGGCGAAGGAGCAAGGGGTCGAGAAGATCTTTTTCAACGACCCGCTGAACCCGCGCGGCGGACTAATTCGCGAAGACGGCGGGGCGGACGAGCTCCTGCTTCCCTGGCGAACGACGGTCTTGGCCCTCTCCGGCGCGAGGTATGTCGGCCGATTGGAGCTTCCCGGCCGGAGCGAAAACCGTGTCTTTCAGCGAGGCAAGCAGGTTGTTGCTGTCTTGTGGAACAACACCCCCACGACGGAAACCATCGACAGCGGACGGCAATTCCGCGCAAGCGACGTCTGGGGGCGAGTCAGCGAGCCCGCCGAAGGGCCGGCGGGCCTTTCGGTCGAGGTCGGGCCGCTGCCGACGTTTGTTTCCGGCCTGAACGAGGCGATCGTCCGCTGGAAGATGTCGACGGTGCTCGACCGCGACCGGCTTCCCAGCGTCTCTGGGGCGCCGCATTACGTGCGCGTAAAGTGGCAGAACTACTTCGATCAACCGGCCGGCGGCAAAGTGCGTATCGTCGCTCCGGCGGGCTGGCGTGTGTCGCCAGAGACGATCGACTTGAAGATGGCGGCCGGGGAGACCGTCCAGCAGACGCTGGAAGTAGTCGTTCCCCCCTCGGCAAGCTGCGGCCGCCAATGGCTGCGTCTGGATTTCGACGTTCAGGCCGGCGAGCCGCACGTCTTCAGCGTGCGGCGGCCGATCGAGCTGGGGCTGGGCGACGTGTACCTGGAGTTGTCGACCCACCTCAACTCGGCAGGCGAGATCGAGGTCGAGCAACGGATGATCAACCACACCGACGAGCGAGTCAGCTTTCGGTGTCACCTAAGCGTCCCCAATCGCCGCCGTCTGCGGACCCAGGTCTGGAAGCTGCCGCCGGGAGACGACGTGCAGACGTATCGCCTGCCTGCCGGCGAGGAACTCGTCGGCCAGCCCCTACGGCTGCAGGCGGAGGAGGTCGGCGGCAAGCGGCGAAACCTGAACTACACGTTCACAGCGGAGCCATGAGGCGAGCAAAACGCATGGATCAGCGTTCGATCTAAGGAAGAAGACGTTCCAGATCATCACGTGGGGCTTGAGTGCGGTGAAGATCACGGCCGGCTGGCTACGGACGGGAAAAACGGCCTAACGTCATTATCAAAAAATACAGCGTCGGGAATCGTTGGCTCACTTGGCTTCTCCGGCTTTCGCCCGCGCCCAAAACCATGTCCATTCGTCAAAAGCGGTCGGTGTGGTCGACTTCTGCGTCGCGGACCATACCTCACGGCCGTCCCATCGCGCTGACAGCCCGCCGGTGGTCAATTGAGCAAAGCCATACTGCCACTCTTTGGTGCCTTCGGCACGGGGCGCCAGTTCGATCGCCAGTACGGCGTCGGGATTCGTGCCGTTGGACGTGAACCCAAACAGGGCGCCGTCGAGCAAACCGTCGTCAGGAGCGGAGTAACGGTATAAGGCCCGAGGCAGCAGCCGCATCTCCTGTTTGTTCCCTTCCGATGGCAAAATGGTGATCTCGAACCGTTGCGCAAGTTCCTTCATTTGCTGCAGCCGTGCACGCGGCTTATCGCTGGGCTCCGGTCCCTCCGCGATCGCCGTCAGCCTCAGTCCCTGTTTCCGCGATGCGAAGCGGTGGCCATCCGCCCACTCGACTTCGATCAACTCGCGCGAGAGCGAGTACAGACCATCCAACCACGTCCATTCGCTTTGATCGCCTCCTTGGATCTGAGTTTTGAACAAGGTCACCGGCCTGCCCTTGTGGCACCAGCACCACATGGTCGCATCGCTTATCGCTCGGGGTTGGTCGCTGTATCGCATCAACGGCTCGGCCACGGCATCAGCCGCGATTCTTTCGTCATCGATCAACACGACCACCTTCATTCCTTCGGCCCGCCGCCGCATTTCGTCGAACCGCCTCTCTCGCTGCCCTTGGTTCGACGCTTCCGGCGCGGCTGGCTCCCGTTCCTCGCCGCGCGTTTCCCGCCGATGCGGCAAGGTCGCCAACAGAAATGAGAGCGCCAAGACCGGTACATGGGCTGCCCATCGCCTTTCCCGTCTGCTACATGAAACCTCTTGCCTCGACATGTTTTCCTCCCAGGAGTTCCGAGCTAGTTAACCTTGGCTCGATTTACCTGAATGGTAACCAGCCTAACGCGAAAGAAGGGCAAAGGATAAGAGATTATCCAACCACCTTAGCCGCCCCCCGGTGGTGTATGAAGGTTGCGTTGCTCGCCGGGGCATGTGGCAAAGCCGCCCTCGGCTGTGAGCCTGTCTACGCCGCCCAGGCGGCAAATTACAGCCGGGGGCGGTTGTGCTACCCGGGTCGCCACACGCTCGGAGACAACGCAACTTTGGGACACTACCTCCCAGCCTAGTAGTAGATCCTTGCGTCAAAAGATGTAAGACTGATTGTCTAGTCCCGAAACCAACGGTGGGGAAAATGGCGACCGAGACGAAACCGACACAAGAATTGGGCGGCGACGACGTCGCGGCCATCGACGCGCTTCGCGAGACGCATGCCCGCCTGACTCAAGAGCTGGGCCGGGTCATCGTCGGCCAGCAACGGGTCATCGAGCGGTTGGTGGTCTGCCTCTTTGCCCGAGGGCACGCCCTGCTCATGGGCGTGCCGGGGCTGGCCAAGACGCTGCTTGTGAGCAAAGTGGCCGAAACGCTTTCGCTCAAGTTTAGCCGCATCCAGTTCACCCCCGACCTGATGCCGATGGACATCACGGGGACGGACATCCTGCAAGACGTGAGCGGCGGCCGGCGCGAGTTCCAGTTTGTCCACGGGCCGATCTTCGCCAACGTGGTGCTGGCCGACGAAATCAATCGAGCGCCCCCGAAGACGCAGGCCGCCATGCTGGAAGCGATGCAGGAACACAAGGTCACGGTGCTGGGCAAGATGTTCCGGCTCGACGAACCATTTTTGGTGCTGGCGACGCAGAACCCGATCGAGCAGGAAGGGACGTACCCGCTGCCTGAGGCCCAGCTCGACCGTTTCATGTTTCTGATCGAAGTCGACTACCCCGACGAAGACGAAGAGATTCAGATCGCCCGCACGACCACCGGCCAGGCGCTGCCGGAACTGAAGCACGTCCTGGCCGGCGATCAGATCATCGCCTGCCAGAATCTGGTCCGCCGCATGCCGGTGCCCGACCACGTCTACGGCTACGCCGCCCGGCTCGTCCGTCGCACGAGGCCCAAGGGCGCCACGGCACCTGCCTGGCTCAAGCCGTTCGTGGCCTGGGGGGCGGGGCCGCGGGCCGTGCAGTACCTGGTGCTTGGAGCGAAAGCCCGCGCCGCGTTGTCGGGCAGCTATATGGTCCGGCTGGAAGACGTGCGCGACGTGGCTCTGCCCGTGCTCACGCACCGCGTCATCACCACCTTTGCAGCGCAGTCGGAAGGGATCGACAGCGGCCAGATCGTGCGGCGCCTGTTGGAGGAGACGGAAGAGGAGTGAACCACCAGTCCCGCCCGTTCCTCGATCCGAAGGTGCTGGCCCGGCTCGCCGGCATTCCGCTGTTTGCCCGGCATCCGATGCAAGGCACGGTTTCGGGGCGGCACCAAAGCCCCCACCGTGGGTCGAGCGTCGAGTTCGCCGAGTACCGCGAGTATGTGCCCGGCGACGACCTGCGACGCATGGACTGGCGGGCCTTCGGCCGCTGCGACCGCTACTACATCAAAGAGTTCGAGGCCGACACCAACCTGCGCTGCTGCCTGGTGCTTGATACCAGCGGCTCGATGGATTTCGGATCGCGCGGCGTGACGAAGATCGAATATGCGCGGCGAATCGCCGGGGCGATCGGCTACCTGGCCGTGCTGCAGGGCGACGCCATCGGCCTGACGTGCATCGCGGGGGGCGTCGTGCGCAACATCCCGCCGCGGCGGAACCCGGCCCATCTCTCGGCCGTGTTCGACGTGCTGCAGGCGGCTCGTCCGCGCGGCCAAACGCAGTTACCCCAGGCCCTGCACGAGTTGGCGGAGACCGTGCGGCAGCGCGCCTTGGTGGTGATTATCTCCGACCTGTTCGTCGACCCGGAGGAGGTGCGCGGGTGTTTTGAGCACCTGCGGTTCCGCAAACACGACGTGGCCGTGTTTCATCTGCTCGATCCGCTGGAGCTCGACTTCGACTTCCGCCGCCCGATGCGGTTCGTCGACCTGGAAGGGGGAACGTCCATCTTTGCGGAGCCCAGCGCCATCGCCGAACGGTACCTGACCGCGGTCCGCGGGTATCTCGAACGTCTGAAGCAGATCGTGCTGGAATCGGCTGTCGACTACCACCGGGTCACGCTCAGCGACGATTACGAACAGGTGCTCGCCAGGTTTCTCACGGGCCGGACCCGCAGGCGAGGCGCCCGGTGACGTTTCTGCATCCCATCCTGTTGGCCGGGCTGGCGTTGACGGTGCTGCCGATCGTCATCCACCTGATCAACCAGCTCCGCTATCGGACCATCCGCTGGGGTGCCATGATGTTCCTCCTGCAGGCCAACCGCATGTCGCGCGGCCTGGCGAGGCTGCGGCAGTGGTTGATCCTGCTGATGCGGATGTTAGCCATCGCTTGTCTGGTGTTCGTCATCAGCCGCCCTTTGGCCAGCGGCCTGATGGGCTGGCTCACCGCGGGCGAGGCCGATACGACGGTCATACTGCTCGACCGCTCGCCCAGCATGCTCGACTCGTCGGGCGGCCGCTCGAAACTCGTCGCCGCTCGGCAGCAGCTTGCGGATGCCCTGGCGCGGTTCTCCTCGAAACGCTGGGTGCTCATCGAGAGCGCGTCGCCGAAGCCGCGCGAGCTGGAATCGCCAGCAGCGCTGGAGCGGCTTCCGGAAGCCGGCCCGACGAGCGCCGCCGCCGACCTGCCGGCCATGCTGGCCGCGGCCCGCGACTACATCGTGGCCAACCAGGCGGGTCGTACCGAGGTCTGGATCTGCTCCGACCTGCGGGCCAACGACTGGAACTCCGACGACGCCCGCTGGAGCAAGCTGCGCAGCTCGTTCGCCGGGCTGCCTCAGCCGGTCCACTTTCATTTGCTGGCCTATTCGCAGCCTCCGCAGGGCGACCTGGCGGTGCGCGTGACGACGGTTCGACACCGCAAGCTGGGGGACGCGGCCGAGTTGCTCGTTACTCTGCGGCTCACTCGGCAAGCCGGTTCGGGAGACGCGGTCACCGTGCCGGTTCAATTCGAGATCGGCGGCGCCAGATCGGCCTTGAACGTCGAGTTGGCTGGCACGAGCGTTGAGGTGCGAGATCACCGGATTGCTCTCGACCGCCAGCATTTGCGCGGTTGGGGAAGGGTGTCGATTCCCGCCGACACGAACGCCGCCGACAACGACTTCTATTTCGCCTTTGATACTTCGCAGGGAGCACACGCGATCACTGTGTCGGACGATCGCGAGGTGGCCGAGGCGTTGCGGCTGACGGCCTCGATCGCTCCCGATCCGAACGGTGCCTGCACGGCTGACATCCTCTCGGCCGACCAGCAGACGTCCATCGAGTGGGGCAAGGCGGCGCTCGTGCTTTGGCACGCGCCCTTGCCCAAAGGAGACACGGCCCGCGAGCTTGCCGCGTTCGTCGGCCGGGGGGGGCAGGTAATCTTCTTTCCGCCGCGACAGCCAAATGAGCGAGAAGCGTTCGGCGTCCGGTGGGGGTCGTGGACGCCAGTCAAGGACGATGCAGTCATCGACCGCTGGCGCGGCGACGAAGATCTTTTAGCGAAGACGCAAAGCGGCGAGGACCTGCCGATCGGCAAGCTCAAACTGACGAACGTCTGCTCGCTCGTCGGCGACGCGACCCCGTTGGCCACGCTTCAGGATGGCGTCCCGGTTTTGGCTCGTACTTCGACATCCGGCGGCGGGGCCTATTTTTGCACCACCACTCCTGCGGCCAACGACTCCAACCTGGCAGGCGAGGGGGTCGTCCTCTACGTGGCGATCCAACGCGCGTTGGCCGCCGGCGCCGCCGCGCTGGGCAGCGCCCGGCAGGTGATCGCCGGCGGCAACCTTTCGGAAGACGCGACGGCGTGGCAACGGCTCGCGGGCAACGAAGGGGCCTTGTCGAGCGAATACGGCGTGCAGGCCGGCGCCTATTCAAGCGGCGGCGTTCTGCTGGCGGTGAACCGCCCGGAGGAAGAGGACATTGCGGGCGTGCTGGGCGACGAACGGGTCGCCGGGCTCTTCGAGGGACTCGACTTCACGCGCATCGACCAGGCGGCTTCCAGCGAGCGTTCGCTGGTCGAAGAGCTGTGGCGCCCCTTCCTGATGGCCATGATGGTGGCTTTGCTGGTTGAAGCCTGGCTCTGTTTGCCGCGGCCGACGAAGGAGACCATGACGCTGGCGCGCCCTGAAACGGGCCCCTTCGTCTTCGGCTAATCGTCACGCCTGGCCGAGAGAGCCGCCCGCGGTTACCAGAAACAGGAGCCTGGGAGTCTTCTTGCGGGTGATGGCTGAGGCGACCTCAAAGCGCAGTCGTCCCGCGGCGGCCGTCAGCCGTTGGTTTATATCGGCTGGGTCGTACTCTTTTCCGGGCGGCACAACGGGCGTGACGGTCACCAGCAACTGAGAGGCATTGGGTGCCGGCACGACATTCACGACTTGCAAGTTCCGCAGGAGATCGTCGCCACAATCGCCGCTGAAGACGTAGTTGAGCGTCTCGGCCACCTGGCTGCAGAGTTGGAGCGCCTTACGGTTCACGCCCCCTTGGCCGCCCTGCGAAGAGGCTTTGCCGCGCAGGACGAGGGCGTCTTCCCGCTCGATGAAGGTTTCCGGCAGCGTGCGGAATCGTCGGCTGCGTCTCATGTTGAGTATCGGCACGGTCCACGAGAATGGGCTTTCTTCTGGACAGTCCGGTCGCCCGCGAGGTTCGCGACGGCTCAGGCCGCCGTCCGGCGCGGCATACCTGCCTGGGCCAGGCGGCGAATCTCGTCGTGCGAAAGCAGTTCAAAACTCGACGGGCCACCCTCCTCACGCCCACGTTCGATGTAGACGTGCGTGCCAGGGTGCAGAAGTCTGGGAAGATAGAACCAGGCCCGGCTGAGCGAGTCCGGGTCGTGACCGGCGGTGACCAGGATCAGGTCGCAAACGCCAATCTCGTTGGCCGCACTGGCGAGCGCTTCGAACGGGTTGCCGGGCACGAGACGCACTTTCGCGCCGGTCGGCTTGAGTTTGCAATGGGCCGCCTTGAGCGACAGCTTCAGCGGGCCGGCGGCGGGCGACAACTCAAACAAGTCAATCCCCGCATAGCGAAGGCCGTCGCCACCTGCCGCTCGCCGCATCGCTTCGATCATCCGGCTCGCGCGCAGGCCCGATCCGATGCCGATTTCCAGAACGCTTTTGGCCCTTTGGCGGCGGATAGCTCGATAGATCGGCCGATCGCCGGCCGGCTGGGAGAAATACGCAAAATAAAGAAGCCGGCAGGAATTGGTCAGCTTTCCCATGAGGCACTCAAAAGCAAGCGTGGCAGAGGCTTGCGGTGTAACGAACCACGGTGACCAGCGACGATCCTGTATTCAACTTCGGCAAGGCAAAAACCAAAGTCGAATCGAATTCGCATCTTCCGCCGGTGCCAAAAGCGGACTTCCGGGGCTATCATGGCATCCATGAAGAGCATTCTTGTTACGGGGGGAGCCGGTTTTATCGGCAGTTGCTTCGTCCGAATGTGGTTGAGCCAAGGCGAAGGCCGCCTCGTCAACCTCGATAAACTCACCTATGCCGGCAATCTCGACTCGCTGGCGCCCGTCGCCGATCATCCCGACTACACGCTCGTGGAAGGCGACATCGGCGATCGGTCGCTCGTCGAACGGATTCTGGCGGAACACGAGCCCCAGGCGATCGTCAACTTCGCGGCCGAGTCGCACGTCGACCGGTCGATCGAGGGGCCGATCGAGTTCGTGAAGACGAACGTCGTGGGCACCTGCGAGCTGCTGCAGGCCGCCCGGGGTTACTGGTCGGCACTCCCCAAGTCACGTCAGGCGACGTTCCGCTTTTTGCACGTTTCGACCGACGAGGTCTACGGCTCGCTTGGCAAGACGGGTGCCTTTAGCGAAGAAACCCGCTACGCTCCCAACTCCCCGTATGCGGCCTCGAAGGCCGCCAGCGACCACTTCGTGCGGGCCTATCATCATACCTACGGCCTGCCGGTGCTCACGACCAACTGTTCGAACAACTACGGGCCGTACCAGTTCCCCGAAAAGCTGATCCCGCTGATGATTCTCAACGCCCTGGAAGGCAAGCCGCTGCCCGTCTATGGCGACGGCCAGCAGGTGCGCGACTGGCTCTACGTGGAGGATCACTGCGAGGCGATCCGCACGGTGCTGGCGCGCGGCAAGGTGGGCGAGGTCTACAACGTCGGCGGCAACTGCGAACGGGCCAACCTCGACGTGGTGCACAAGATCTGCGAGATCGTCGACCGTCTGCGGCCCGGTCTGCCTCACGCGCCGTGCACCTCCCTGATCACCTATGTGGCCGATCGTCCGGGGCACGACCGCCGCTATGCGATCGACGCCAGCAAGATCAAGGCCCAGCTTGGTTGGGCGCCGCGACATGATTTTGCCAGCGGTCTGGAAAACACCGTGCGTTGGTATCTCGATAATCCGACTTGGGTTGAACGCGTTACGAGCGGCGTATATCAACGGCAGAGACTCGGCCTGATAGGGTAACAACAAGATGACGGAAGGCCATTTCACCAAGGGAATCATCCTTGCCGGCGGAGCGGGCACCCGCCTCTACCCGGTCACGCGGTCGGTGAGCAAGCAGCTCTTGCCCGTGTACGACAAGCCGATGATCTATTATCCGCTTTCGACCTTGATGCTCGCCGGCATCCGCGACGTTCTGCTCATCACCACACCGGCCGACGTGGCCAGCTATGAGCGGCTGCTGGGCGACGGAGGCTGGATCGGCATCTCCATCCGGTATGCGGTGCAGCCTCGGCCTGAGGGACTCGCCCAGGCGTTTTTGATCGGCCGCGAGTTCGTCGGGGAGGACTCGGTGGCGCTCATCCTGGGAGACAACCTGTTTTACGGCCAGGGATTTCAGGTCATGCTCGCCGAAGCGGCGTCTCACCGGGCGGGCGCCACCGTGTTCGCCTATTCGGTCAAAGACCCGGAGCGATACGGCGTGGTCGAGTTCGATCAGCAGGGTAAGGCGATATCGATCGAAGAGAAGCCGGCGCATCCCAAATCGCATCACGCCGTGACAGGGCTCTATTTCTACGACAACCGGGTCGTCGACATCGCCCGCGCGCTCAAGCCCTCACCACGCGGGGAGTTGGAGATCACCGACGTCAACCGCCATTACCTCGAGCGCGGCGAGCTGCGGGTGCAGTGCTTCACGCGCGGATTCGCCTGGCTCGACACGGGCACGCACGAATCGCTTTTGCAGGCTTCGAACTTCATCGAGACGATCGAGTTGCGGCAGGGTCTTAAGGTGGCCTGTCTGGAAGAAGTCGCCTATCGCAAGGGATTTATCACGGCCACCCAGCTCGAAGCGCTCGCCGCCCCCCTGAACAATGGCTACGGCGACTACCTGAGGGAGCTGCTCAGGCTGGGCGATTAAAATTGACGCAACGGGGACTTCATGACAAGTCGTCCCGCAAACGGGCGCTTGCGGCTCAGTCTGTAATCCGATGCCAGCACGCTCGGTCCAACCCCGGGGCGAAGCTTATGCTGGAGGTTACTGACACCGCGGCCTGCGTATATCGCCGACGAGGGCTTCTCATTCGAGAGTGCAATCCAGGTGATGGCGGGCGGCGAGGCCGAGCCTGGCGTCCTCGGTCGCGCCGACCGAACGACGGGGCACATCAGAAGCCCGAAGAGGTCCGCCCTGCGGGAACGGGTGTTCCCGGCGGTTACCCGGCAGAGGGCTGCAACAGACCCGGTGCTGGAACCATTTTTCGGAGAACCTCGACAAAGTAAAATATGCTGCAAATCCCAACATTCCCATGACGGCAAACATGGTGAACTCGGCTGCCAATTCAGACGAACTGAGTGGTCTTCTCCGACAGGTTGCTGCGGGAGACCAGGCCGTGTGGGGCGACTTGCTAGAGAAGCATCGGCCGCAGCTACAGAGGATGGTGGAGTTGCGTCTCGACCCGCGGCTCTACGGCCGCCTGGACGCGTCTGATGTCATCCAAGAGGCGTATCTCACCGCGTCCGTGCAACTGGCGGATTACCTGAAGAACCCGACCATTCCTTTCTATCTCTGGTTGCGGCTCGTGACCGGCCAGAAGCTGGTATTGCTGCATCGGAACCACCTGGGCACCAAGGCCCGAGATGCGAGGCGGCAGGTCTCGATCGACCTCGGCGCCGCGCCGGCGGCCAGCTCAATCGCGATGGCCTCGAAGTTGATCGGGCGTGAGCCTACGCCAAGCGAGGCGGTGGGCGAAGTCGAGCAGCGTCGCCGGGTGCAAGACGCACTCGACCGCCTGAACCCGCTCGACCGAGAAGTGCTCGCCCTACGTCACTTCGAGCAACTGACGAACGCCGAGACAGCGCAGGTGTTGGGGCTCGAACCCTCCGCCGCGAGCAAGCGATACGTACGGGCATTACAACGGATCAAGGAGGTTCTCTTCGATATGCCCGGGGGCCAAGAAGAAGGTTCCCCATGAGCCACGTCAACGAAGACCACGAGCCATTCGACGAAGTGGCGGAGTCGTTTCTCGAACGTTATCGGGCGGGCGAGCGCCCCTCGGTGAGCGAGTACGCCCAGCGTTTTCCGATGCTGGCGGACCAGATCCGCGAACTGTTACCGGCGCTGGTCGCGTTGGAGAAGGCCAAGCCCAAGCCGGAGGAGCGGCGTCCGACCGGCCCATCCATACCGGACCGGCTGGGCGGCTATCGCATCCTGCGAAAGATCGGGCAGGGGGGCATGGGCGTCGTGTACGAGGCCGAGCAAGAGGCGCTCGGACGGCATGTGGCCCTCAAGGTGCTTCCCTTCGCCAGACTGCTCGACCCGACCTACCGCGAACGCTTCCAGCGCGAGGCCCAGGCGGCCGCGCGATTGCATCACAGCAACATCGTGCCCGTCTTTGGCGTCGGTGAGGAGGATGGTCTGCATTACTATGCGATGCAGCATATCAAGGGACAGGGGCTTGACCAGGTCCTCCGCGAAATCAAGGCGTCGCGGGCCGTCCAGTCGCGCCCGGTTGCATCGGACCAGCGGGAAACGCAGTTGACCGAGATCGTCGCCGACGACATTCCCTCGGGAACCTTCGCTGCGCCGCCGTTTTTGTCGGACGACGACGGTCTCGCCGACGCGGAGGAGACGATTGTCGCCATCAGTCGCCCCAGCGCCCTCGTGGGCAAGTCGAAGCCCGACTACTACCAGGCCGTGGCCCGCCTGGGGATGCAGGCGGCGGAGGCGCTCGCCTACGCCCACCAACACGGTATCCTGCATCGCGACATCAAGCCGTCGAACCTGTTGCTCGATTCAGAGGGGACGGTGTGGATCACCGATTTCGGCTTAGCGAAGGTGGAAGGCAGCTCGGATCTCACGCGGCCCGGAGAGGTCGTGGGCACGCTCTGCTATATGGCCCCGGAGCAATTCAAAGGGGTCTCGGACCGGCGCTGCGACGTCTACGGTTTGGGCATGACCCTGTATGAGCTTCTGGCGCTTCGGCCGGCATTCGAAGACAGCGACCGGGCCCGCCTCATCACGCGGATGAATTGCGAGGAGCCACCTGCACTGCACAAATGGGACGCCAGAGTGCCGCGCGATCTGGAAACGATCGTCCTCAAGGCGATCGCGCACGAAGCGGCGCACCGCTACCAGACCGCGGGCGAGCTGGCGGAAGATCTGCGGAGGTTCCTGGCTCATCAACCGATCCTTGCCCGTCGGTCCACCCTCGCGGAACGCGCAGGTCGCTGGTGCCGACGCAATCCGCTCGTCGCCGGCCTCAGTGGCGTCGTGGTCGTGCTGCTCTTGGTGTTGGCGTTCGGCCTCGGCGTCACGAGCCTGCTGCGTCGCGAACGTGACAAGGCCTTGGAAGCCCAAGCACGTGCCGAACGCGCCGAACGAGAAGTCGCCATCCTGTCGCACCTGTGGCGTGCTACCGCGCTGCGCCGCAACGGCGCGGGCGGGCAGCGCTTCAAGTGTCTCGACGAGATCGGCCAGGCGCTCAGATTGGAGCCCCCGGAGGATTTGCGTGGGCAGTTGCGCGTCGAGGCCGTCGGCGCGTTGGCGCTGCCCGATCTCTACCTGGCCAAACAATGGGAAGGCTTCCCGCCGGGAACGGAGGGCGTCGATTTCGCCGACGGCATCGAGACCTACGCCCGAACCGACCAATCAGGCAACTGCAGCATCCGTCAGGTGGCCGACGATCGCGAAATCGTCTTGCTACCGGGTTGGGGAAAGCCGGCAATGCCGTATCTGAGTGGCGACGGACGTTTCGTCGCCCTGATCGGTCGCGGCGGCCGCTGCCGTCTCTGGAAGGTAGATGCCTCGAAACCGAAGTTGCTGATCGAGGACAAGGTTCACCCCGTGGCGAACGTCGTTTTCCGCCACGACAGCCGCTGGATCGCCATCGCCTATCGCGACGGAAGGATCAACGTGCGCGACCTAGCCACCGACGAGCTACTGTATCAACTGGAACCCGACGAACCCAAAACTGAACTCGGCCTGGCACTGCATCCCACGGAACCCATCCTCGCCGTCGCTTCCTATTTCAACCAACGGCTGCAAATTCGAAGTCTACTTACGGGCGAGGTTCGAGCCGAAGTGCGCGACGACGGTGGCTTCGTCGGGGTAGACTGGAGTCCTAATGGTGAGGTTCTGGCGGCAGGCGGCGGCAATACCCAGAACATCTACTTCTACGACCGGCAACTCAACCCGCTGAACGTGCGGCCGACGACGAGTGGAGGGCTCAGGGTGTGCTTTAACCACTCAGGAGATCGGTTAGTCTCGGTCGGCTGGAGCGGAAATGTTCAGCTCTGGGACGTTGCGGCAGGACGGCTGTTGTTTACCCTTCCCGGCAGCCTCGGCGTGCCTGGTCTGCGATTCAGTCGGGACGACCAATGGATGGCCGGTGTCGTGTCGGGAAACCAATTGGGAATTTGGCGGGTCGGCGCGGGGCGAGACATGCGCACGCTGGTTCGTAGCGACTTTCCCAGCGCCGGGAGTTATTTCTCGGCCGCGGTTGGCGGTGGTGGGGACCTGCTGGCCGTGGCGATGGATGGCGGCGTCGGCTTCTGGAATCTAAACACCGGGGCTGAGCTCGGATTCTTGCCGCGGCCGAACGTCGTACCACAGATACTCTTCGAGCCGTCGGGTACGCTCCTGACGTTGGAAGAGACATCGGGGGTTTTTCGCTGGGCGCTCCCCGCACAGTGGGCGCCGGCTGACATTATTGAGCTCGAGCCGATTGAAAAGTTACCCTTTCCGATCGGCGGATATGCCATCGCCCAAAGTCGCGACGGGCGGGTGCTCGCGATGTCCGTCCGGAACATCATCGGGGTGGGAGCGTGGGGGGGCATCTGGGTGCACCATTCCGATCGGCCACAGTCGCCGTTGCACATCGAAACCGACGCCGCGCATCTTGCCGTTAGCCCGGACGGCCGCTGGATCGTGACCGCCAAACACTTGGATGATACCCTCAACGTCTGGGAAGCAAAAAGCGGGCGGCTCGTCCGGCAGATCAAGCAAGGAACAGGTGTGGGCTTCTGCGACTTCAGTGCCGACGGCAAGTGGCTGGCGACGGGGGTCGACGGCAACCGGCTCTGGCGGGTCGACGTGGAACCCTGGACCGAAGGCCCTCGCCTCCCGTCTGCTAACGCCGTGAACCCTCTTTTCTCCCCAGACGGGAAATGGATCGCCCATGACACGAACGCAGGCACCGTGCGCCTGATCGATGCGGTTTCGCTCAGGGAAATCTTTCAGTTGCCCGACCCCCATCTCAACCGCGCGATCCCCGTCTTCACGCCCGACGGCACGCGGCTGATCACCCTCAGTAACGGAACCGTCGCGGGCGTCCATATCTGGGACTTGCGATCTCTTCGTCAGGAGCTTGTCGCCCTGGGCTTTGAGTCGAATTAGCCCAGCCGGCGATTTGAACTGCGTCACGCATTCTCGGCTTCGCCGAACGCGCTCCAATCGGCAACGACCGAAACCTCACCCCGCTTATCAAGCACCGGAAAAAAACAGTCGTGCAATTCCAGAGTTTATCTACAGTTTTTCTCTATGCATCTCGCCCCAAACGGCACGCGACCTGCAGGAGGGGGCAAGTTGGCTATTGTTCGTAATTCTGGTGAGCGAAGGGGCTCAAGTTGTGCCAAACCGGGTGGCCGGCGACATAGACGACGACCTAACCGCGCTGGTGGCGCGGGCCGTGGCGCTGCGCGCCCGTTTCTTCGCGTTTCTCGAAGACCTCGGGGCGTTCGCGCCACCCTTCCGACAGATCCACGCGGACCTCGCCGAAATCGACGAGCACCTGGCCTCGCTGCCTGGCGCATCAGAGGGCTCCGGTGGAATGACTTAGATTGCGTGTTCCTTGTAGTACTCCGCAGAGCCCGTGAAACCGGCAATGATCTCCTCGTTGGATTCGCCGGCAGCAAACTGGGCGAGCCAATAGGCGATGCCCGCATCGTCGGCCGGGCGGCCGAGATAGTGGAAGTAGTCGTCCTGGATGAGCTGGGTGTCGTTTTCCTGGCTGCCGGCGATCTTCGTCGCCACATCGCTCCGCGTCGCGCCGGCCGAGAGCTGGTCCAGCCAATAGTTCACGCCCCCCGGGTCCGCCGCCCGGCCCAAGAGGAGTTTGTAGAGCGTGTTGATCCAGGCGGCATTCGTGCCGCCCGCCGCCACAAAGAATTCGTCCGACGACACCAGGGAGGCCTCAAGCTGCTGGTCCGTCAGGCCGGCATCCATCCGGCTTGTCCAGTACTTTACGCCCGCGTCGTCGGCCGACCGGCCGAGCAAATTCAGGTAGTCGGGCTTGATGACGAAGTTGGCATAATACTCGTCACTGTGGGCGATGGCTTCGGCTACGCTGCTGACGGCTGCGCCTTGGTCGAGCAAGTTCGTCCAGTAAGCAAGCCCGCTGACATCGGGCGCCCGGCCAAGTACGTTCTCATAAACGGCCGCGACGTAGTTTCTATGCATGGCATCCGTCGACAAGACGATCACGCTGGAGTCGACTACCGATGCGATGCCGTCGTCAGTCACGGTAGCCCTGACCGTGAACGTGCCGCTTTGCGCGTAGGTGTGCGAGCCGATCACCGAGTACGTCCCCTTCGACTCGGCGATCGTGCCTGAAGACGTCTGGCCGTCGCCCCAGTCGATCGTGGCCGCGAATTCGCTGGCGGCTTCGAGGCCCGCGCCATGCGTGAAGCTGGCGACGACCGCGCCGACGAGTGCGGTCGCCTGGCCGGCGGTGAGCGTGACGCCGCTGGCGGCCGTGCTCGCCTCGCTCACATTGGCCTGGCTTTCGATGGTAGCGGTTGCTCCGCCGACGCCGCTGATGGAAATCGTGAGCGTATCCGATCCGTCTTCGGCATAGGCATGCGACCCGCTGACATCGAAACGCCCTCCGCCGGCCGCCGAGATGCTGGCCGCGGTCGTGGTGCCGTCGCCCCAGTTGATCGTGGCGGCAAAATCGCTGGCTTGCGACAAGGGATTCGCATCGCTGAACGAAGCAAGGACGCCGTTGAATGTGGCGCCCTCGGTAGCGTTGAGGGTCACCCCCTGCGGCGAGTCAATGGTGTCGTGCAACGTGGTCACAACATCGAGGCTTGTCGGCTGAACGCGCTCGTGCAGGTAGGGGCTCAGGCCGGCGATGTCGGCGAAGTTGCCGCTTGCGCTGCCGAACGTCATCAGCCGGAAATCTTCGTTGTCTTGGGGAACAAAGCCCCCGGACAGCGTGACTTTGAGCGTGCCGTCGAGTGTCGCGGCGTTCTGCACGGCCAGCCTTCCGAACTGGCCGCTCTCGGGCGTGCTGGCAATCTCAACGTTCAACGTGCCGCCTGGCGTTTGTGTGAAATTGCCGCCGAAGTCAAGCTTGCTTCCCGCGGGCACGGTCAACGTGCCGGCGTTCGTGAAATCGGCGGCGCTGGCGACCGTCGCGCCGGTGCCGACGCTGACGTCGCCCGCGTTGCTGACCTGCGCCCCGGACGGGTAGAACTCGCCGCCAGTCCATTGGAACGTGCCCAGCGGAAAATCGAGTGTCAGCCCGCCTGGCCCGACCACGACTCCTCCGCGGGCGAGCTCCACGGTTCCCCCGCCCGTTGAGGTGAGCGTGCCGGAGTAGTCCACGAGGTCGCCGCCCGTGAGGTCGACCGTCGCTGTCTGCGGCACGTTAAACGTTGCTCCGCCCGTGTAAATGCCGCCGGTGATATTGACGATGTCTCCTTGACCTATGTCAAACGTCGTTCCTCCGCTGAAGGTGCCGGTGGACGTCAGATTTACGGACACATTAAAGGGAAGGGCCGGGACCGTTACGGCCAGGCCGTTGCCGGGGGCCGGCATGGTCAGCGTTTGGCTGCCCAGCACGATGGAGCCGCCATCGCCCACGGTCACGCTCGTATTCGGCCCCGAAAAACTCGTCAGGCCGGGCAACTCCACCCTGCTGTTGCTCCCCTCTCCGCTGATATAGACTCCAGGCGCGCCGGCTAAGGTCGTGAGGCTGTTGAGCTTGATGTCACCGCCGGACACGGCCCCGATGTGCCAGCTATAGGTCGGTGTGGCGGTTGTCAGTGCTGACATGTCGAGCGCGGTCCCCTGACCGCTGGCCTCAAACGCCGCGCCATTCGATGTGTAGGAGGTAACGCCGGGCAAGCTCAGTGAGGCACCCTTCTGGACGGAGAGGCTTGAGCCATCGATGCTCCTCAAGTTCGACCAATCGCACGCCCCTCCTGTCACGGTGAGGCTGCCATCGGTGAATTGCGTCCACGTGTCAGCCAGATGTTGATCGGTGCCGTCGGTGATAACGTTCGCGTTGCTCAAGGAGGTCACGTGGTCGTCGACGACCGTGCTGCCGCCGTTGTCAGTCATTTCGACGGAAGATAGGTTGTCGAGAGCCGTCAAACCGCTCAGCTTGACGTTCGCGCCGTCCACCACGTCGACCCTCAGGTAGCTTCCCGAAACGAGGCCGCTGAGCGCGGATGCATCGACCGTGCTCCCCGTGCCTTGCACGAAAAATGCCAGGTTGGAGGCCGGTCCTGTCAGGCCGGGCAACGTGAGTGAGCCACCGTTCGTCGCGGCTAACTGCGATCCGTCGACGTCGATCAGATTTGGCAGGCTGTATGTTCCGCCGCTGACCGTCACTCCACCGTGGGTCACACTGCTTAACGAATCAGCAACGTGCGGATCGGTGCCGTCGAGGAAGAACGTAGCACCACTTGAGCTGACCAGATCGGGGTCGACGATCGTGCTGCCTCCGATATCCGTCACCTCAATGAATGCGCTCTGGTAGTTGCCGGTAAGGCTCGTGAGACGGCTGAGATCAATCCGTCCCCCGTTCACTGCGCCGATGTTCAGCGAGGCTTGCACCCCGACCGTGGTGAGCGCGGATAAATCCAACACGCTGCCCGATCCGCTCGCTTGTAGATTTGCAAAATCGGTTGCCCCATACGACGTCAACTTGGGCAATGCCAGTTGGCCGCCGGTGACAAAGACGCTCGACCCGTCGAAATCGGCGAGAGACGGCAAATCGTGAGTTCCGGTTGTAACGTAAATTGTGCCGTTAAGAAAGTTCTCCCATGCACTTCCTACTTGCGTTTCCGGGCCGTCGAGAGTGACGGCGATGCCCGACAGGCTGGTCAGATTGTTGTCGAGGATCGTTCCTTGGCCGGTAAACGTGACATTAAGAAGATTGGCCCCCGTGTTCGCCAGGCTGGTTAGCCCCATCAGCTCGATCAGGCCGCCCCCCGTGACCTCCACGACCCAGCCACCGCTCTGCGCGGTCACGTTCGCCAGCGCCGGCAGATCGAGAGTGCTGCCGGTGCCATCCGACTCGAACGTGCTCGGGTTGAAGGTCGCCCCGGCGTCATAGTCCGTGAGCGCCGGCAACGTCAGCGTACCGCCGCCGGTGACGTCCAGACTCGAGCCGTCGATGTCCGTCAGGCGTGGCAAACTAAAGGTGCCGCCGGTCAGTTTCAGTTGCCCGCCGACAAAGCTTTCCCATGAATCTGCCATGTGGGGGTCCGTGCCGTCGACGGTCACCGTTACATCGCTGAGACTGGTCAGCATGCCGTCGACGACGGTGCTGCCACCCGCATCGGTGATCGAGACGGCGAAGGCGCCGGAATTGGCCAGACTATTCAGACGAGGAAATTCGACTGCAGCGCCGTGCGTCGCGCTAATCAGGTTCCATCCCGCAGTCTCGTTGACTGTAGTAAGTGCCGGCAAATCAAGCACGCTGCCTGCGCCATCCACGGAGAGGACGCCGACCGAGGCGTAACTTGTCAGCCCGGCCAAGGTCACTTTCCCTCCGTTTGTCACGTAGACGCTGGAGCCATCGAAATCGGTAACAGCCGGTAAGTTGCAAGTCCCTCCGCTGACTTCAACATAACCATTAAACTGGGTCAACACCGGCAGGTTGCAAACCCCGCTGAA
Organism: Pirellulales bacterium; assembly: GCA_035550375.1. Classification (GTDB taxonomy): domain Bacteria; phylum Planctomycetota; class Planctomycetia; order Pirellulales; family JAICIG01; genus DASSFG01. The sequence goes on from DASZPH010000024.1 coordinate 109,890, forward strand.
CACGTTCAAAGAGCCGTTGGTGAACGTTGCCCATGAGTTGGCGACTTGATTGTCGGTGCCGTCTGACTCGACCAAAACACCGACCAGCGATGTAAGATGGTTGTCCAGAATCGTGCTGTTGCCGGTATCGGCGATCGTGGCCTCATAATTCTGAGTCTGTCCAACGTGTCCAACCTCCAGGGCAGAGAGGGAGGAAAGATTAATGCGACCACCATGCGTTGCCAAGATTTCCCAATTGCCGACTTGCGTCATGGTGGCGAGTGCTCGCACGTCCAACACGCTATCAAGGCCATCGGCGCTGAAGAACCCATTGGTGGCGTAGCTGGTCAGCCCGGGCAGTGCAAGATAGCCGCCCCCCGTTACATACAAGCTCGACTGGTCGACATCAGTCAGATTGGGAAGTGTGTAGGAGTTCGCTTCGATGTGTAGCGTGCCGCCAGTAAATTTTGTCCACGAATTTGCAACGTCGGCGTCGGTGCCGTCCAGCCAGACGTTGACTCCCTGAAAGCTGGTCAGACGGGGATCGGTGATCCTGCTGCCGCCGGTGTCGGTGAGATTTAGGAGGCTCGTGCTCGTCAGGCTGCTGAGATCGCTCAGGTTGATGTCGCCGCCGTCGGTTGCAAAGATGCTCAGACTGCCCGTTTGCGTCAGCGCCGTGAGGGAATGCAAGTCGAGCTCGCTTCCCGGGCCATGTGCCTCGAAGGTGCCACCGTTGGATGAGTAACTTGTGAGCTGCGGCAAACTCAAGCTGCCGCCGTTTTCGGCAAAGAGGCTGGCGCCGGAGATCGAGGTGCTGCCGTTGGCGATCAAGTCGGCGCCGGAACCCGTAGCAGTAAGGGTGCCCCCGATCATCGTCAGAGGGCCGCTAAGTGTCGAACTGGCGGAGACGCTGAGCGAGCCGCCGCTAAACGACAAGGTGTCGTTGGCGCCGGTCGCGAGGCTGTTCACCGAGACGCCGTCGCCCGATTGGATCGTGATCGTGGCGGCCGACGCGGTGTCGATCGTCACGTCGTCGCCCTGGCCCGGGACGCTGCCGGTGCTCCAATTGCTGCCGACATCCCAGGCCCCGCCGTTTGGGCCGGTCCAGGCGACGGCCGAGAGTACGAGGCGATTTTCCAGACTTTCCAAGCCGAACGGCTGGAACGACAACAGATTGCGTCGGCGACCTCTGCGCTTGAGACGCGGCGGGCAGTGCGTCACGGCCTCTCCCCTTTTAAAAAGACTATCCGAGAACCGGCAGGCAGGCGAGACACCCGGATACAATGCCGCTTCTAGGAAATGCGGGTTCTCGGATAGGCTATCAAGTGCCCAGGGTACAAGGCCGTTCTACGATGTCAACGATATTGTAAAACGAATGAATTATCCATATTTTCTGTCGAAACGGCGTTTACGCTCGGCGACTGCACCGTAAGTTCAATTGAGAAGTCAGGCGCCCCAATCAGCCCGTTGCCTTCAAATTTGGTTTGAACCATGTCGTTCCATCAAGATCCCGACGCCGCCAAATACCAGCACGACGAGCCGCCAATCCCCGACGAATTTGAGCGGGGGGCAATTGTCAGCCCCGATACGCGCCGCGCCGACCGCCTTCCTCCCGGACAGTCGCGAACGCGAAAGTGGCCGGTGCTGGACGCTTTCGGCATGCCGCAGCTTGAACTGAGCCGGTGGTCCTTGCGAATCTTCGGGCTCGTCGAGCGCGAGTTGACGTTCGACCTTCAGGAGTTTCGGGCGCTGCCTAGAGTTCGCGTGTTTGCCGACTTCCACTGCGTCACCCGCTGGTCTCGCTTGGGAAATCTTTGGGAAGGCGTGTCGACCCGTGAATTGCTCAACAGGGCGGGCGTGAAACCCTCGGCGAGATTCGTCGTTTGTCACGCTTATGACAACGACTGGACGACGAACCTGCCGCTGGAGCACTTTCTGGCGGAAGACGCGCTGTTGGCCGAAACGCACGATGGTCAGCCGATCACGGAAGAGCACGGCGGACCCGTGCGTGGCATGGTGCCTCAACTCTACGCCTGGAAAAGCGCGAAGTGGATTAAGGCGATCGAGCTTGTCGCCAGCGACCGACCGGGGTACTGGGAAGAGCTCGGGTATCACCTGCGCGGCGATCCGTGGAAAGAAGAACGCTATCGCGACGGCTAAGGGGTCGCATTTTATGCTTCGGAGTAAGCGACTTCTGTTTCCAGGACGACCAATGGCTGGCCGACCTCGTACAAGAGGGGATCGCGGCGCAGGCGCTTCCGGCAGGTAAATCGACGTTGGCCAATAAAACGGCTCTCTAGTCGGCGGGCGCCCACGCTTGCCACGAGGCGGAAGCCGATAAGCCTCGTGGCAAGCCGGCGCCATTCTCTTGCGTGCGGGCAGACCGTGGCTGGCTTGTGCGCGGCTCGCTGCTTGCCTCCTGGTAACATCCTATCCGCCATCGGGTTGCGCACGACGATCGGCTCAACCGCAAAAAAACTTCGGCTGATTGTCGATTCTCGAACCGGCCGTTCGTCAATTATCCAACGTGGCCGGTGGGTCCGGCTACGGACCATCTTTTCAAGGAGAACATGCCATGACGTTCCGTGCCGTTTGCTCGACATTTTTCACCACCCTTGTCGCCGGCCTGCTTGCCGTTGCCGTCTCGGCCGGCGCCGAGAATCAGACGCAGACTTCCAACACGCAGCGGTTTGACGCCCTGAAGAGGCTGGCGGGAGATTGGGTCGAAGCCGATAAGGAAGGCAAACCGACCGACAAGCTGGTTTCCTCCTTTCGCGTGACCGCGGCCGGGTCGGCGGTCGAGGAAACGATCTTTCCCGGCAGCGACCATGAAATGATCACGATGTATCATCTGGATGGCGACGACCTGATCCTGACCCACTACTGTATGCTGGGGAATCAGCCGCGACTGAAGGCGGAGCCGGGCACCGACCCCAACCGGATCGCGTTCAAGTTCGTCGGCGCCACGAATCTGAAGTCCGACGACGACCACCACATGCACGAGGCGACCTTCACCTTCGAGGGCAACGACCATTTCCAGGCCGAATGGGCCTCGAACAAGGAAGGGAAGGAATGCCATCGGGTGGTTCTCAACCTGGTGCGGAAGGCCAAGTAGCGCCCGCAGTATCCGCCGACGATCCCTTGCTCGATTTTCCTTGGACCAAGTCAGGAGGCGCTCATGCACAAGTTTATGGTGATCTTGCACAGTCCCCCGGGAACCTGGAAAGAACTGCCGCGCGACGAACTCGAGCAGAGGGTCGCCGAGTTGCAGTCCTGGACGAATGAGCTCCGCTCCAGCGGCCGTTACGTATCCGGCGAGAAGCTGATGGAGGAGGGCGGCAAGCGCCTGACCCGCCAGCGGGGACGGCTGAACGTCATCGACGGACCGTACAGCGAAGCCAAGGAGGTCGTCGGCGGCTACTTTGTGTTTCGCGCGGCCAGCTACCATGAGGCGGTCGAAATGCTGCGAGGTTCCCCGTTTCTTGACGACTGGCGGGTCGAACTCCGCCAGACCGACGCGATGGGTTGCGGGGGCGAGTGACGGCGCTGTCGGTGGGAACAGGTCGTTCGTTTAGCCGACGAACCTGAGGGTGGGCTCGCCAGCCCCGCAGACCGCGCTGACGTCAAGCCGAAGCGTGACGGCTTGCTGATTTAATCGCTGAAACGACAACGCGCCACCGATTTCTAACGACTTACGTCGATAAGCGTCGCTCTAAGTCATTTGATCTCGTCCGCGCTGCGACTAAATCAACAAGCCGGTAAGCGAGGGAAGTTGCGTCGTGCTCCTCGCTTACGCTTCGGGTTGGTGTGGGGCCGGTGGACCTCCGGCCCAAGCAGCCACACAGCGCCCTGGCACGAATCTCACATCGGGCCACCGGGGGATTCGCAGAGCAAGCACCCCAGGCTCGCCCCCATCGACGTGAAGGCGACGATGCCCCAATGGTTCATCATCGTCAGGTGGGGCGACTGCAAGTGATGGGCGATCAGTCCCAGCGCGAGCCCGAGCGCGGCGGACAACAGAATGGATAAGCGAGGCCGTGGCATGGTGTCTCCTCTGGCGAGCGGCCGGAAAGAACCGTCAGTTGACGCAGGGCCGATAAAAGGCCGCCAGGCGGTTGTAATGAAGGGGCAAGGCCCGGCGCGTCAGTCGTCTTGCCACGCCACGGGAACTCAGCACCGGACGTCCCAAGGCCGAGTTCAGCACGGCAAACGCAGCAAATCCGCTGAGCACGATCAGTAGGAGACGCACGGGCTGCATCAAAAAGACTCCTCTCTTGGGAGCGGTTCGCCTGACCATCGCGGCAGGCAACGTTACTGTTCTATGCGGTTCCGGCCGCCGACGTTCGCCTTGGCATCGTCGCCGGCCCGCCGCTATTCTTGATCCAACTGCACCTTACGGTTCGCGCGGCGGCCGCGTCAAGGGCGTGTTAGTCTATCTTTTTAAGCGGGTGCTGCGTCCCTCAGTCTGAAGATTAAAAAGCCGTGCCGTTGCTATCGCGAATCAACTGTTACCCGTTCAAGTCGCTCGATGGGCAGGCCGTCGCCAGCGTCCGCGTGCTGGAGTCGGGGGCGCTGCAGTACGACCGTCGATTCGCGGTCTTTGATGCGGACGGCAAGGTCATCAATGGCAAGCGGACGCCGGCCGTGCACCGGCTGCAGTGCGAATTCGATGCGCCGCGCCGGTTCGTCGTTTTGCGCCTTCGTGCGCAGGGACAGGCGGTTGGCTTTCACGTCGACGGGCAAAGGACCGAGTTGGAGAACTGGCTGGGCGAGTATTTCGGCCTCGGCGGACCTGCCATAGTCAAAGAAGACGCCGTCGGCGGTTTTCCTGACGACCTTGAGGCGCCCGGACCGACCGTCATCAGCGAGGCGACTCTCGCAGCGGTTGCCGGCTGGTTTGACGGTATGACGGTCGACGAGGCGAGGGCCAGGTTCCGCCCGAATCTGGAAATCAGCGGGGTGCCCGCTTTCTGGGAAGACCGGCTTTACGCCAGCGCCGACGAGGTGGTCGAGTTCGCCGTCGGGGAAACAAAACTCGCCGGAACGAACCCCTGCAGACGGTGCGTCGTGCCCAGCCGCTGGAGTCTGACGGGTGAAGTTGGGCCTGCGGAGGCTTTCGCCAAGACGTTTTCCTTGAAGCGACGGGAGAACCTGCCTCCCTGGGCGAACGTCAGCCGGTTTGACCACTATTATCGGCTCGCCGTGAATACGCGCCCGGCTCAAACGGGCGAATCGATTGTCCGGGTGGGCGATGAGGTGCGTATACTCGGCGCGCGGCCTCGGTGAAACGCCTTGCGGCCGCGCAGGGTCGGCACGATTCTGGGCGTGGCCGGATCGGACGAACTTGCCTGGCTTGTCTAACCCGCAAAGTCGCTCCTCTCGAATTGCTAGCCGACCCGCTTTTGACGTGCTACGTTTACGAGGCTTTCAAGGCGCCAGGACTAGCAACACCCCGATGGCCAGCGGTTCGACTTGGCAACATTACTTTCAGAACTGGCCGCAGGAAGTGCCGCAACGCGGCATCATTGTGACCCGTCTTAATGACCAGGTGCCATTCGACGGCTTCCTGACCAGCGACACGATGCTGTTGCTGCAACGGAAGACGCCAGACAACGTCGGGGCACGCAAAGTGCTCCTGGCGTACGAAGAGATCGCGGCGGTCAAGTTTGTCGATGTGGTGCGCGCTAAAGCGTTCGAGACCATCGGGTTTGCGGGCAAGCTCAAAGACTGAATGGTGTGCGGGCCGGCCCTTGTCCAGACTGCTAAGAAAGCTATTGTGGTATAAAGCGTAAAACGCCGCCCCAGGCAGCGCGGCGGGCGTGGAGAAAAAAAACTATGGCAAAATCCAAGGAGTCTTCCGTGTCGAGCGCAACTGAAAAGCCAGAAGAAAAGACCTCGGGCGAAACAGCGAGTGACGCCGGCCGCGCGCAGCCCCAGGCGCAGCAGCAACAAGGCGTGAAAGTGGATGATTCGAAGCTGATCGCTATGTACGCCAACTTCTGCCGCGTCACGGGCACGCCGGAGGAGCTCATCATCGATTTCGGTCTCAACCCCCAGCCGTTCGGCGTTCCCAACGAGCCGGTTGTGGTCAACCAGCGCATCGTGACCAATTTTTATACGGCCAAACGAATGCTGCATGCCCTGCAGCTTACCCTTCAGCGCCACGAGCAGGCCTTTGGCGTACTCGAGACCGATGTGCAGAAGCGCGTCGTTCCCTCGATGCGGGCCGGCCGCTAGTAGCCGCTGGGCAATCGATTTTCAAAAACGACTTTCGCGGGCGTTCTGGTCGCAGCGGTCAGAACGCCCGCGTTGTTTCGCGCCTATTGGATCAGACGAAAAATAACCTCCCCCTTTTCTACCAAGGCGAGCGGGACGCGTCAGCGTCCCGGTAGGTCCCTCGTTAATCCGCATGCGTGGCGTCATGCGCGGTTCGTTGCACCACCGGAAGACTCACGCCTCCCGCTCGCCGGTGTGATTTGCGGAAGTTATTCCTCGTTCGTTCCTTTGCCGCAAGCGGAGCCGGCATCGGGCCTGCCCCGTTTGCCGTCGCCGGCTGGACACGCCTACGGTAAGCCACTATCCTGCCGGTCGGGGTAGAGCGTCGGTCGGGGTATAGCGTTCCTGTCATTCGCTCCGGCGTGTCCCAAACGTTGTTGGAACACCTGCTCATCGGCTTGGCAAACGGGTCGCTCTTTGCCCTAGTCGCACTCGGCTACACGATGGTGTACGGCATCGTCGAGCTGATCAACTTCGCCCACGGCGACGTGTTCATGCTGGGCTCGCTTTTCGCCCTCACGCTCGTCGGCACCCTCGGCCTGGCCGATGCCGGACCGGCGACAACCGCTGCCGGGATCGTTCTGCTTCTGGTCGCCGTGCCCGCTTTTTGTGCCCTCGTCAACCTCTCCGTCGACCGCCTGGTCTACCAGCCGCTACGCCAAGCGCCCAGGCTGGCACCCCTCGTTTCTGCGATCGGCGCCTCGTTCGTGCTCTCGAACATCGGTTTGCTCTGGATCGGCGCTGCCGACGTGAGCTTTCCGGACCTGATCCCACGGCGAAACCTGCTCTCTGGTGCTGGGCCGCAGTTCACGCTCAAAGACATGCTCGTCGTGGCCGTCACCATGGCGACGATGATCGGCCTGACGGCGTTTGTCAAATACACCAAGCTCGGTAAGGCGATGCGCGCCACCGCCCAAGACCCGCTGGCCGCTCAACTGGTCGGCATTCCCGTTGAGCGGGTCATCGCGGCAACGTTTGCTCTGGGAGGCGCGCTAGCTGGCGTCGCGAGCGTCGTTTATTCCTTGTATGTCAACACCGTCAGCTACCAGATGGGCTTTCAGAACGGTCTGTACGCCTTTACGGCGGCGGTGCTCGGCGGCATTGGCAATCTGCCCGGCGCAATGATCGGCGGGCTGACCCTAGGATTGGTTCGCTCGCTGGGGAGCCTCTACCTGGGAGAACGATGGACCAGCGCCTCGGTATTCGCGATTCTCATTCTCGTGCTTGTATTTCGACCGCAGGGATTTCTCGGCAGCCGGGTGAGAGAAAAGGTATGAGGGCTCCGCGGCGCGCGGGCTGGGCGGAAGCTGGAGCGGGCCTGCTTGCCGTCGTCTATGTCCTCGTGCTGTACCTTGACCCGGCGGCGGGCGGCCAGGTGACGAACCTTTTCATCTTCTCGATTGCGGCAATCGGTTTGAACGTGATCGTCGGTTCGGCCGGCATGTTCCACCTGGGCATCGCCGCCCTGTTCGGGATCGGCGTTTACACAACCGGGATTCTGACCGTGCCGACCAATCCGTTCGGCTGCGGATTCTGGTCGGCGCTGGGCGCTTCGACGCTGGCGGCAGCCGCGGCCGGGGTCATGCTCGGCGCCCCTTTGCTGCGGTTGCGAGGGGACTACTTCGCGCTGGTGACGCTTGCTTTTGGCGAGGTGGTTCGCTTTTCTCTGCGAAATCTGGACGAGGTCACGGGGGGCACGCGGGCGCTCGGTCCCGTTCCGCCTCCCGTGCTGCCCGGGTGGCTCGCGGGACCCGCGGGCCTTCTAGGCATTGGCCGCGACTTCGCCCAGGACGACCGGCTGTTTTACTGGCTCGATCTGGCTCTGCTGCTGGCGATCGCCGGGCTGGTATCGCGGATCGACGCTTCCAGATGGGGACGCCGATGGCGGGCCGTGCGCGACGACGAGCTTGCTGCCGCCTGCCTGGGAATCAACGTGGCGCGGGCCAAGCTCTCGGCGCTTGCGCTCGGTTCGGCCCTGGCGGGCCTGGCGGGCTCGCTTTACGCATTCAAGATCACGGGAACGGCGAGCCCCGACGCGTACGATTTCAACCGCTCGGCGATTCTTCTCTGCGCCATCCTCGTCGGAGGGCTGGCCAGCGTGCGCGGCGCCGTGGTCGGCACCTTCCTGGTGCTCGGTTTCGACAACCTGATCGCTCCCTGGCTCGATTCGGCCGTCCAGCGTTGGCAACCCACCGGGGCCGAAGGCCGGCTGCTGGTGTTCAGCAATTGGCGGCTGCTCATTTTCGGCCTGCTGCTGATTGCTTTGATGCGGTTCCGCCCCACGGGATTGTTGCCCGGCAAATGAAACGCGCCGCGTGCGTTTAGGCGCGCCAGCGCGCGGCAGGTCGCGCTCATTGGGACGGCCCATCGCAAGAATCGCGGAAAATGTCCCCTTTTTCACGGTGGCGCACCGCTTGCGTTATCGTCGGTTGCCGGCTGGACTGGCTTCCGGCCGTCAATCCAATTCACGAGGTGAGCCATGGCAACTTCCAGCGACATCAAAATTCATCGGGACCATTGCCGATGGTCCGACGAGCGGACCCTGTGGCACGACGACGTCCGGATGTGGGAGCAAGAGATCGAGGAGCTGAGGGGGAAACTGCAGCGAATCGAAATCGCGCTCGGGCGGCAAAAACACGAATTGCAGGTCCATGCGGCGGCGGTCCGCCTCTATGGCGAGCGAGATGCCCGCCGCGAACATGAACTGGCCTGCTGCGAGCGCGAGGGTAATGAAGAAAAGGAGATGATGCTGGCGCAGGTGCACGACACCGAGATCTCGCAACAGAACCGTCAGCGCGAGCGGCACAACGAGCTCAAAGCGTCGCAGCGGAGGTTAATGTCCGAGCTGCGGTCGTTGGTTCAAATCGCAGATCGTCTGCCGCCAGCCGCCGACGTTTGAAAAACGGCATTGTGGGGCGGGCGTCTGCCTGCCCCCTGGCCTCGGACAGGTTCTAACCAGGTCCGGCGGCCATTAGAAAGTCCTTGGCGGCCGCGGGTCGGCAGGACGAGGAAATCGGTGGCAGCGAATCCCCGTGATTTCGCTCGGGGATTTAGTGTTCGTCGCGGCGTGCGTTCAGGCTTTGGGCCTTCTTCTGGGAAGCGTGCCAGGCTTTCCAGGCGTCGCGGTTGAAAAGGTAGTTTTGTCCGCCCGTGATGTCCACCAGGGCCTGCAGTACGTCCTCGTTCTGAATGGTCTTTTTGATGACCTTGGGGCCGCTGTTGCCAACACTAAAGGCTCCGCTCGCCGGTGCACCGTTAAACGACCCGATTCCACTGGTCATGTTTGGCTGCTCGGGGGCGATCTGAAAAATGTGGTCCGTCATGAGGGCTTCGATCAAGGGGGCAATCGCCTTGCGGTCTTTGAGTTTGCCCAAGGCCTGCCCCGCGCGATTTACGACCGTGTTTTCCTTGTCGTGCAAGCGGCCGACGAAATAGTCGGTCAAGGCGGGCGACGGTCGCTCGGTAATGTAATCGAGGCACGTCAGTCGCACCTCTTCGTCGGCATCCATGAGGCTCCTCTCGCACAGGATCCGCCAGGCGGCCGGCGCGTCGATGCGGGCCAGCGCTTCAATGTACCGCTTGCGGTACTCTTCAACCTTGTCGGCCGTCAGGCAGTCTCCCAGCGCCTTGATCGCGAATGGGTCGGTGATGCGCCCGATCTGGTCGAGCGCCTCCTGGGCGCGCGGGCCGTCGAGCCAGCCTCGCCACTGTTTCAACTTGCGTTTCCAGTCTTTCTCGGCCAGTTCCGTTTTGCGTGACTCTTCCTTCAGATCTCTTTCCTGAGGGGTCATCCACTGCCCGAGGTATTCGACATAGCCGCGATCCTCAAAGAACTGCCGTTGCGTCTTCCAGCCCCCCTCGTCGCGCAAGTGCTTCAGCAAGCGATGGGCCTCGGCATTGTTCGCATCGAGCTCGATCACGCGCTGCAGATGCTTTTCACGCTCGCGCGGCAGATCGTGGTCGCGGCACCAAAGGGCGAGTTCCAGTTGTCCTTCGGCCGTGTCAGGATACTGGCGGCGGACCTTCTCGTATTCATCCTTGGAGGCGCTCTGCTCGATGACCTCTTTCACCTGCGACTTGTCGAGCGTAAGCCGTCCGGCGGCCGTCTCGATGACGTATTTGTCGCGGGACTCACCTTTTTTGGCGTTCAGCAGCCTTCCTTCGACGCGCCCGCCGCTTGCCAGCACCAACACGTCGCCGTGGGCCGCTGGCGGGGCAAACGCCAGGAGCAACGTAACGAAGGCACCAAGCTGGCTGGCCGGAGAAGTTCGACATGTCATGGCAAGAGTCCCCACGCCTGTCTTGTGACCTTAGCTTATAGTATAAGTGTTTCACGACGCCGGGAGCAACGAAATAAGACCGGTGGTATTATCCTAACTTGCTGCGGCAAGGCTGTCTCGGCGCCCTGAATGCAGGTGGGACGCCGGCACCATGAACTACGACACCACACCCTAACGGGTCGCAAAAATCACGAGATTCTGCCCATGAGCGAGTCAGTTTGCCAGCACCGCCGAGAGGCACCCATGGCTCTGCGCTGCGCCGTGATCACGGTCAGTGACACGCGCACCCCCGAGACCGACACGGGGGGAAAGGCCGTGGTCGACTATCTCACGGCGGCCGGCTACGAGGTGGTCGCGAAGGAAATCATCCCCGACGAGCCAGATCGAATGCGGCCGCTGGTCCTCGGTTTCACCGAGCGCGGGGACATCGACGTAATCTTAATGACGGGAGGGACGGGAATCGGCAGCCGCGACCAGACGTTCGAGACGATCAGCGGCTTGCTGACCAAGCCTTTGCCGGGCTACGGAGAGATCTTTCGCTGGCTCAGCTTCGACGACGTGGGGCCGGCGGCCATGCTCAGCCGGGCGACTGGCGGGCTGGTCGGCCGCACCGTGGTGCTGACCATGCCCGGCTCGCCGGCCGCGGTCCGCCTGGCCATGGAAAAGCTCATCGTGCCCGAAGTGGCGCATCTGGTGCGCGAGGCGCGACGATGAAACAGTCGCCGGTACGCTCCGCCGTGCCGTGGCCGCGGACCGATGGATAGTCGGCATTGGTGGGACTCGCTTCGCTCGACCCAGCCTACGAGAGTTTGAACAACTCGTCCAACTACGCCTTCCTGCAAGAAACCTCTCCGGCTTCGGGCAGATAATCGAACGTCACCGGGTAATTCCGAAAGCGGACCGAATAGTATCGCTCAAACCAGTCGGCGATGTCGGTTTCGATGTCCGTGTCATACTTCGGCGAAACGTGGAGTGTCTTGCCGACGACCGGTTCGCGAATCTCACCCTGCTCGACCATCACGCGGCCGGTCTTGATGACCAGCCGCGGCAGCTCGAACATTTCTTCTTGATTGGTATTGGGCGTGTAGATGGTGATGTCGGCGTCGGCTCCCACGCCGAGATGTCCCTTGTTCTTCAGCCCCAGGATGCGAGCCGGGGCAGCGCGGGTGATGATACAGATTTCGTTCAACGAATACTCTCGGTTGAGATCGGCGAGTTGGCTCCGTTCGGCGACCGCCGGGTGGGCCGTCTTGAGCATCTCCTGGCGGTACGTTCGGTCCATCAGCAGCCGCACGATCTGCGGATAGGCCAGAAACGAGGCGCCGTTGGGGTGATCGGTGCTCATCACGACCCGCCAGGGGTCGTCGACCATCAGGTACCACTCCAGCCCGATCGCCCACTGTAGCGCGTGGACCAGGCTCTTGTTGCGGTACTCGATGGGGGCGATCCCGCAGCCCGACTCCATCTCCACGTCGGCACTGAACCACTTGGTCTTATAAACGTTGCTGAGGTAGTAGCCGAGGGGCCCGTCTCCCGTCATGCTCGTCGTCTGCCCGAAGAGCACCTGCCCCACGTCGACTGTGACGTTGGCGTGGGTGTTCACGTATTCGGCCAGCGGTTGCACTTTGGAGTTGAAGGTGCTCTCGTCTTCGTCGCCGCCCCCGTAGCTGTGAAACTGGATGTGGGTCAGGTGGCCGCGATGTCCTTCCAGCGCGTCCATCGTCTCCAGCGTTGTCCGCCAGTTGCCGGGCATGCCCAGGAGGTTGGAGTGGATGTGGACGGGGTGGGGCAGCCCCAAGTCGTCGGCCGCTTTCGCCACCTCGGCTATAATCTGGCGAGGCGTGACTTCGAATGAGGGCACTTTTTCGTCAAGGCCGGCGACGTTTCCTGCTTGCCGCGTCTTCCAGACCTCCACGCCCCCCGGGTTGACGAGCTTGGGGGCAAACCCCTTGGCTGACGACAACAACCACGCCATGAACGCCCGCAGCTTTTCCGGCTCCTTGCGGGCGATCGACCGCATCACGTAATGGTTGTTCCCCATCAACACAAAGAAGCCTTTGTCCAGGCAGGGAGTGTCGGCGAGCTCTTCGTGGGCGTGTCGGGCCGCGAGCGGAGGGATGGCGGCGTCAAAAGCCGTGGTGTAGCCGAGTCCGGCGTACTTATAGCCCGTGGCAAACGTGCTGGGCACGCTGCCCATTGTGCCGCTGTGCGTCCGATCGGTACGACGGATGGGCGGATCGCGACGCTTCTCTTCCGGCCGCATCTTGCGGGCGAGGTTTACCTTCGGCCCGGCGATATGGCAGTGCATGTCGATTCCCCCCGGCATGACCACCAGCCCGGTTGCATTGATCGTCCGATCCGCCCGGGCTTCGGGGTCGGTCGGCGGTTCGACGACCTTGCCGTCGCTGATCCAGAGATCGCGCACCTCGCCCTCAATGCCGTTGGCAGGGTCGTAAACCGTGCCTTGGGAGATTCTGAGATCGTAGGGCATGGAGTGGGCGCGAGGCGCCTGGTCGGGAACGAGCGTTAACGCAGCGACTCCCAATGTGGAGAATCTGGTGGCCCGGTCAAGGGGACCTTCTGAGGTACAGGCCACCGTGCCTCGGGAGAAACGGCACCATTTGATCGGCCGGGCGACTCATGCCACGACTGGAAGGCAGGTATTGCCGGCTCGATCAGTTCTGGCTGTTCGGCCGCGTGGCGAGTTGGGGCGTCGCCACCGAACTGTTGGCGAAACCCGAGCTCGGCTGAGAGGCAATGCCCGACGGGGTGCGCACGATCCCTGCGGGCCGGTTTTTGTCGAGATTCTGTACACCGCCGACGGCCACCGACTGTCCGCTCGGTTGATTGGCCGCGACGGCCGTCGTCTGCGGGCTAATGAGTTGCTTGCTCACCACGACGTCGTAGTCAACCGACCGCTCCGTCGTGATCGGCACACGCACGGTGCGCGTGACCGGCACCAGGCTTCGCTGAGCCACCGGCACCTTGACGACTTCGGTTCGCATCTCCCAACGAGTGCGCGGCACCAACCGATGCGCCAGGTAGGGCTGGACGAACGGATTGAAACGTCCCACCCAGTACGACTCCCAGCGGTATTCGGTAACCGGTGTGGAGTAGGTGCGGTACGTGTCGCAGAGCGCCACGTCGCACTTTTCTGTGTAGTACGTCTGCTGCTGGTCGACGCACTGCGTTTCGGTCTGCGGGTGGCGTACGGTGCGATGCACCTCCCGCCAGGTCTGTCCGTTTGCGTCCGTCACGTCGCGGACATCGTCCGCCGCCGCCGGCGCCGCCACCAGGATCATGGTCGCTAACGCCATGAACGATCGCCACATAGGCTGCCTCGCTGAGTCGTCAAGGGCACGAATACGAGGGTGCAGGCACCAATCCATGTGCCTGCTCTTTCACCCGCACGCTCATGCGGAACGAGGGGCGGGGCCAGGGCGTCGGGAAGCCCGACCCTGGCTGTTGATCGGCAAGTTTCCTATAAAGGCTTTAATCGACCCATGCTGCCGCCGCGTTTTTCGTCTGCGAAAGCCGCGGGGCGGCTGACTGCGCAAACTACGGTAAACAGCATGGTGAGCAAGGAACTTCTCGACATACTCGTTTGTCCCGAGCGCCGCACCCCGCTTTCCGCGGCGGACGAGGGGCTGTTGGCCGCCGTGAACCGCGCCATCGCCGAGGGCCGCCTCAAGAATCGAGGGGGCGACAAGGTGGAAAGGACGATCGAAGAGGGACTCGTCCGCGACGACCGAGCCGTTCTCTACCCCGTCATCGACGGCATCCCAATCATGCTGATCGACGAGGCGATTCCGCTCGACCAGGTGGAGAGCGGCGCATGAGCAACAAGACCGTCTTTCAGCGGATCATCGACCGCGAGATCACGGCCGACATCGTGTTTGAAGACGACCGCTGTCTGGCGTTCCGCGATATCTCGCCGCAGGCGCCGACCCACGTCCTGCTGATTCCCAAGAAGCCGATCGCAGGGTTCAACGACCTTGTGCCGGCCGACGAGGCCCTTCTGGGCCACATGCTGCTCATCATCCGCCGCCTGGCGAACGATCTGGGGCTGAAGGGCGGATACCGCCTCGTGCTCAATTGCGGTCCGGACGCCGGGCAATCCGTCGACCACTTGCACTTTCACCTGCTGGGCGGCCGCCCGCTAAGCTGGCCGCCGGGGTGAAGGGGACGGTCGTCACTCGCCCATCACGTAGGCGAACACCAAGGGCGCGACGATTGAGGCGTCGGAGTTGATCATGAACTTGGGGGCGTCCTTTTCGAGCTTGTACCAGGTGATTTTCTCGTTGGGGACGGCCCCGGAGTAAGACCCGAACGACGTCGTCGAATCGGAGATCTGGGCGAAGTAGCTCCACAGCGGCACGTCTTTCTCCAGATCCTGGATGATGAGCGGTACGGCGCAGATGGCAAAATCGCCCGCGATCCCGCCGCCGATCTGAAAGAATCCGAGCGGGTGCCGATCGATGTTGTCCAGATACCACCGCACGAGATGCTCCATCTGCTCGGTGCCGCTCTTGATCGCCGAGTGGCTTTTGACCTTCTTCTCCAGCACGCGTGCAGCGAAGATGTTGCCCAGCGTCGAGTCTTCGTAGCCCGGCGTATAGACTGGGATGTTCATCTCGTAGGCGGCCCACACCCAGGAGTGCTCTTTGGGAACTTGCCGTACGCGGTCGAGCGTGCCATCCTCGATCAGACGGTAAAAATACTCCGTCGAGAAATACGATTCCCCCTTGTCGGCCGCGGCAATCCAATACTCCAGCAGCTTGTGCTCGATGTGGCGAATGACCGTTTCGGGGATACAGGTGTCGGTCACCCGGTTGAAGCCCTCGTCGCGCAGGGCGAGTTCCGCCTCGGGCGAAAGATCGCGGTAATTCGGCACCATCCGGTACTCGTCGTGGGCGACGAGGTTAAAAATATCTTCCTCGAAGTTCGCAGCCGTGCAGGAGATGGCGTGAACCTTGCCCGCGCGAATCATGGCGGCCAGCGAGATGCCCAACTCGGCCGTGCTCATCGCTCCGGCCATCGCCAGCAGCATCTTGCCGCCCTCGTCGAGATGCTTCCGCCAGGCTCGCGCCGCGTCGACGGTCTCCCGCGCGTTGAAGTGCCGATAATAGTGATCCATGAAGCGGGTGATGGACATGGGCGATGCGGATCCTGAAAGCAAACGAGTCAGCGGAAAACGAAAGACATTAACCGTCGGAAACGGGTGAAAAGCAAGCACGACCGGCCGCGGACCGCCAGTCATCGACCCGCTTCAGCTCTCACTCTGCCCACGGCTCACCGGTTCATGTCGCAGCTCATGCCGCCGGCGGCGTGCACGTAGGCGCTGCGCACGTAGTCGATGACCATGCGGTGGGCGCTAAACCGCCAGGCAAGCGAGCTGATGGAGTTCATCATCCTCTTGATCCAGTGGCGCGGCAGGCCGTCGATGTCGTAGTCGTAGTACAGGGGAATCACCTGCTCTTCAAGCACCCGGTAAAGGTCGGCGGCGTCGCGTCGGTCGTTCACTTCGTCGGAGACGTGGCTCGTTCCCTTGCCGATCGCGAAACCGTTGCTGCCGTCGTAGGCTTCGGCCCACCAGCCGTCGAGCACCGAGAGATTCAGGCCTCCGTTGAGCACCACCTTCTGGCCGCTCGTTCCGGAGGCCTCCAGCGGTCGGCGCGGGTTGTTCAGCCAGACGTCCACGCCCTGCACCAGGTGGCGGCAAACGTTGATATCGTAGTCTTCGACGAACGCGACCCTTCCGGCGAACCGCGGATCGTGACGCAAGTTGGCGATCCGCTTCACAAGCTGCTTACCCGGTTCGTCGGCCGGGTGGGCCTTGCCGGAGAAAACGATCTGAATCGGCCGTTGCGGATCGTTGACCAGCTCCGACAGGCGGTCGAGATCGGTCAGGAGCAGGTCGGCTCGCTTGTAGGTGGCGAAGCGGCGGGCAAAACCGATCGTCAGCACGTGCGGGTCGAGCATGTTGCGGGCGGCTTCGACCACCTCGTCGCTTTCGCCTCGGCGGCGGCACTGCCGGCTCACCCGCCGGCGCACGAACGCCAGCAGCAGGTTTTTGAGCGCGTAGTGCGTTTCCCACAACTCGCCCGGATCGACGCTGTGGATCCCTTGCCACGCGTCGGCCTCGGCCATGCGCTTGAACCAATCGACCGGGAAGTTGCGGTCGTAGAGCTGCTGCATCTGCCAGGCGAGCCAGCTTGGCACGTGAACGCCGTTGGTGATGTGGCCGATCGGGATCTCTTCTTCGACGCGCCACGGCCAGAGGTGGGCCCACATGCGACGGCTGACATGCCCGTGCAGCGAGCTGACCGCGTTCGCCCGCCGTGAAAGCTTGAGCGCCAACACGGTCATGCAGAACGTTTCACCGCCGTTGTGCGGTTCGACCCGGCCGAGCCCCATAAGCTGGTCGAGCGAGATACCGAGCTTGTCTCGCAGCGGCCCGAGGTGTTCTTCGATCAACCCGGCGTCAAACCGGTCGTGACCGGCCGGCACAGGCGTGTGCGTCGTGAAGACGGTGTGCTGGGCCACGTCGCGCAGCGCCTCGTCGAAGCTCATCCCGTCCGATTCCATCATGTCACGGATCACTTCGAGAGTGGCGAACGAGCTGTGCCCTTCGTTGAGATGAAAGACACCGGGCGTGATTCCGAGGGCCTTCAGCGCCCGCACGCCACCCACCCCCAGCACGAGCTCCTGGCGGACGCGGGTGCGGTGGTCGCCGCCATAAAGCCGGCTGGTGAGCTCGCGATCTTCGGGGCTGTTGCCGTCAACGTCGCTATCGAGCAAGAAGAGCTGCACGCGGCCGACACGCATCAGCCAAACCTTGGCGACGAGCTTGCCGGTGCGCGTTTCGATCGTCACGTGGATCGGCTTGCCGTCGACACCCACGGCCGGCACCATCGGCAGGTTCTCGACCTTGGTATCGAGGTACTCCTGTTGCTGGTAGCCGTCGTGATCGAGATGCTGCTTAAAATAGCCCTGATCGTAGAACAGCCCCACGGCGACGAACGGAATTCCCAAATCGCTGGCGGTCTTGACGTGGTCGCCCGACAGCACGCCCAGGCCGCCGGAGTAGATCGGCACCGATTCGTGCATGCCGAACTCGGCCGAGAAATAGGCAACCGGCTTGGAACCGAGGACGCCCGCGTGGGTCGTGCCCCACGTCTGGTTGCTGCTCAGGTACTCTTTCAGCCGGCGGTAGGCGTGGTTGATGCGGCTGTAGAGGACGAGCTCGGCGGCCCGCATTTCGAGCCGTTCCGGCGTAAACTCGCTCAACAAGGCGATCGGGTTGTGGTCGAGCTGCCGCCAGCGGATCGGGTCGAGATCGCGGAAAAGGTTGACGACCTCCGGCTGCCAGCTCCACCAGAGGTTGTTGGCTAGCGCGAGGCATTTATCGTAGGGGGTGGCCGAACCGATGCCCGCCGCGGCGACGCGCGGGGGAGCGACTATAGGTTCCATCTCGGTCTGACTCATCGACTTTGCGCTCCTGGCGATCAAAACGGCACGTCCATGTGCTGGAGCCGCATATTATAGCGACTTGGTAGAATACGGCGACCCCAGTGCTTCGAGGTTGCCTCCTATTTTTCAAGCAGTCTGCCCGCAAAACGGGCACGGTCGTGGCGGCATTACCTTGCCCGCCACCGTCAGCCCGAGCCGCCACCGCGTCTAAAACAGGCGGTTGTAGCCGTTGAAGGCGGCCACCCGATAGGCTTCGGCCATGGTAGGGTAGTTAAAGGTCGTGTTCATGAAGTATTGCAGCGTGTTTTGCTCGCCCGGCTGGGACATGATGGCCTGGCCGATGTGGATGATCTCCGAGGCGTTGGCCCCGAAGCAGTGGATGCCCAGGAGCGCCAGCGTCTCGCGGTGAAACAAAAGCTTGAGCATACCGACGGTCTGGCCGGTGATCTGCGCCCGGGCCAGGCTCTTGAACATGGCCTGACCGACCTCGTACGGGACACCCGCGGCCGTCAGCTCCCTTTCGGTTTTGCCCAGCGAGCTGATCTCTGGCGAGGTATAGATGCCGGTGGGAATATCGCGGACCATCGCCCGGTCGCCGTGACCACAGATCAGGTGCTGGATCGCGTAGCGTCCCTGGACGTATGCGGCGCTGGCCAGCGCCGGCGGGCCGGTGCAATCGCCCACGGCGTAGATGTGCCCCTGCGCCGTCTGAAAATGCTCGTTGACGTCGAGCTGCCCGCGGGCGTTCGGCTGGATGCCGACGGCCTCCAGCCCCATGTTCTCGGTGTTGCCCGTGCGGCCGGCCGCCCAGAAAAGGATGTCGGTCTTGAGCTGTTTACCCGACTTCAAATGCAGCACGGCGCCGTCGTCGAGCAGTTCGGCCCGCGTATAGGCTTCGCGGTGGCGGATGATGACTCCGCGGTCGCGAAGGTGATAGCTGAGGGCGTCGATGATCTCGTCGTCAAGAAACTCCAGCAGCTTGTCGCGCGTGTTGACGAGGTTGACCTTGACTTCCAGGTTGCGGAACATCGAGGCATATTCACACCCCACGATTCCCGCGCCGTAGATAGTGATGGAGCGGGGGGTGTAGCCCAGATTGAGAATCGTGTCGCTGTCGAAGACGCGGGGATGGTTGAAGTCGATGTCGGGTGGGCGGTAGGGGCGCGTGCCGGTGGCGATGACAAAGGCGTCGGCGGTCAACTCGCGCCGACCGCCGAACTGGTCGAGCACCTCCAGCCTGTGCGGGTCGCAGAATTGGGCCTGACCGTGGAAGATCGGAACGCTGTTGCGTTCGTAGAACCCGAGCCTCATTTCGACTTGCCGCTCGATGACCGAGGCCGCGGTGCGCCGCAGTTCGGGGAACGACAGGGCCACGGAAACGCCGGCATCGCGAAAAAGCTTGTTGCTGACGATGCTCGTCATCTGAAAGATGGCGTGCCGGAGGGCCTTGCTGGGAATGGTGGCCCAGTGGGTGCAGCCTCCGCCGATTTTGGCGAATCGTTCGACGACGGCCACCTTCTTGCCGAGCTTGGTGGCCTGCATGGCGGCACCTTCGCCGCCCGGTCCGCTCCCGATCACGATCACTTGGAAATGCTGGCTATCCATGACGAAGCGGGGCATGAGGCTGGCGTCGGACGGATGGCCGAGTGGGCGGCAATCGTGTCAGAAACACGAAAAACGGCCTTTCTGTTGTGCGAGGAGTGTAGCCGCCCAGCAGCCCACAAATCAAGGCACGCTTCGAGGCGCTTCCGACGGGCCCGACGGAGATAGGCAGACGAGTCGCAAATCTCAAGGGAAAGAGCGTCTTGCTCCGCGATGCCGTACCGTTGGGACGCCATCTTGCTATTGGGGCAAACCCTTGTAAGAATCAGGAGAGTGCGGGCGTAGCTCAGTTGGCAGAGCGCTAGCTTCCCAAGACGAGAAAGAAGTCTTGAAGAATTGCTCAAAAACGTCGCAAAGCACGTAGAATTCGTGCGTTTCAGCAAGTCTAGCCTTCGCGACGTTTGCCGTCAATTGGCCCCTTTCGCGAGCGTTCCACTGCATTTCTCTGCACGCATTTTGCCCGCCTAGAGCGCTAGCTTTTTGTGGCCCCGCGAAGCCTGCCGAAAGCGCTCGCCTCTGCACGGCCGCGGCGCCGCTTGATTTTGCGCCGTTTTCTCGGCTCGCGGCGCCGATCGGCCGCGGCGCCGTCGCTAGCCTCCGTCCCGTGTGGCGTTGGCCGTATCTCTGCCGCAAGGTTAGGCTTTTTCCGATGGGTCGCCGGTGCCACGCTGGCAAGGCGATTTGATTCAGCTTGGCATCACGCTCGCGGGCGTCGCCTTCGCGGCTTGGCGGCTTTGGGGGTAAGCGACCGCGGTGCGTCTGGTGCATCGGCATCCGGGGGTACTTGGTGTCGCCAGCCCTCGATAACACGCGCGGCCATAACCTCCCTGAATCGTTGAATCACGTCATGGGCCAGCGCAAAGTCGGATGCTGCATCAAACGCGTAGTAACGTAGTGCGGATGCTGACGTGTGGATTAGATGCAGAATCTTCAACGGCTTCGGTGACTCTGAAGACTCCACGTCGATGTCGAAGACGAGAACCCAAGCTGTGGCTTGCCCGTCCTGCTCAATCTGTCCGGGTGGTATCGACAAGGCTTGGCGGAGTGGATCGTCGCCGATTTGGGTCAGCGTCGGACGACCAAGGTGGCGAAGCCAACTATCCCACACCGGCTTGGGCAGGATGATGAAGAAGCCCGCGCAGTCTGGATGCCGCGCAAGCTGCATCTTAAGAATCATTTGGTAGATCGTGCGCTTGAAGATGTTGGCTTTGTTCGGGCCTTCAACCTTCGTCCCGCAGAACTCCGCCTCAAAAGCGCTGGAGAAACCGGCCGCGGCTTGCGGGAAGTGGTTTTTCAACAGGGTCGTCGCGTGCAATGGGCTCCCATGAAAATCGGCAGTCTGAATTTCATAGAACATGTGTTTGCCGAACTTGGTGGGGCAACCGCTGGAATCAAGACCCGTGATTTCCATGACGGTCATGTCCACCTTACCGCCAGGGGAGGAATCCGTTTCTGGGATGTCCACTTCGCCACCCAGCTTGCCCGCGGAAAAAGCGAAGACGCGATTCGTTCCCGTGCCGACTGCCCCCTTCACAATTGCCTGTCGTTCAGGACGATCAAGCGCTGTGACGGGCGTTAGGATCAAGTTGACGTTGGCGCCGATGCCATACGTCGTGCGAACCGCAGTGGCCAACAGGGTGAAATGCTGATCGAGCGTCCGATACGGGCAGGCGAGCCAGTTCTGGCGGGGACCGTTGCTATCGCTGCTTATCGTGCAAACGCCGACCGGCTCATCGTAGTTCCTTGCGGTCTTCACGCAAAGTTTGGGTTCGCCTGTCGCCAGCGAGAGGAAGGGGCAAGACCGCGAAGCGATGTCCTTGACGGCCTGGGGAGACGAATCGACAATGGGCCAAACCTGATGGCCGAACCACTCCGAAACGAAGTTGCCCTTGTTGTGCCCGCGAGGTGGCGTCTTGCGTGGCGCCATCACTTTCGTCTCAGTTTCGATTCCAAATCGGCCAACAAGACTGAGGCCGACACGTTGAGGCCAGAAGCGAGTTGAAGCAACACGGCCAAAGACGGGTTACGCTCGCCGCGTTCCAGCAGACTGATGTAGGTCCGATGCAAACCGGCAGCGTCCGCCAATGCCTCCTGGGAGATGCCTTGCTTTATCCGGCGTTCCCTTACAACGTCGCCGAACGCTCTCTGAAGGTCGTGCTTGGCCATGCCAGCAGCCAACATAAGGGGCTGATACTGACCGTCTACAGACAGTTGTCTGCAAACCGCTCTCTTGCTAGGATGGCGATATGGACCAGGAAACCAAGATTGAGAACGTCCTAAAGAGCGCGAGCCGATGGGCGGTCATCCAGGGAGACGCCTACGATCTGGTCTCTCGGCTGCCCGATGAAAGCGTCGATCTAATCATCACGAGTCCGCCTTATTGGGGACTGCGAGACTACGAATCCACGCATAATTGGGACATTCTCGACGAATGGAAAGCCGAGAAACACAAGCACGGAGAACCGCCATCGTTTGAGTGGTATCGAGAACATGGTGGCCTTCTGGGCTTAGAACCATTGCCGGAATGGTACGTCACGAACGTCGTCGCCATCGTCGAACGAGCGAAGCGGGCTCTCAAACAGGCTGGAAGCTTCTGGCTCAACATCGGCGACACATACTTTGCCAGATGGTCGAGCATCAGACCGAAAGGTCGGCAGGGATTGAACGGCGACGAACGGCTACGCCGCAAAACGCCGATGGGCGGCTTTCGACAAGAAAAGCAATTGCTGTTGATTCCATCGCGTGTTGCCATCGCCCTGCAAGACCGGCGATGGATTCTCAGAAACGATCTGATCTGGTACAAGCCGAACGTCCCGCCGCGGCCGTTTGACGATCGACTGGCGTTGACGCACGAGCATTTCTTCCACTTCGTCAAGCGACCAACGGAGGGCAGAGCGAAGTATTTCTATGACATCGAAGCTGCGGGCACAGCGCACGACGTGCAGAAGGTGCTGGTTCGTCCCGGCCGAGAGAGGCATAGCGCCAGTTTTCCAGAGCAGCTTGTCGAGCCACGCCTCTTGAGCAGTTGTCCGGTTAACGGCGTCGTGCTCGATCCATTCTGCGGAGTAGGCACCGCGCTAACCGTTGCCGTCAGGAACAACCGGCGGGCACTCGGCTTTGACTTGAATGCTCGTTTCGTCAAGGCATCAATCCGGCAGCTAGAGAACACTAATTCAGTGCTCTACTAGCCCTCACTCCTCAACGTCGCCCAACGGCGGTCGTGGCCACAACGAGCAAGGCGATAGCGGCGAGTAGTGCGGCGAGCGGTCGCATGGTGGGCGCATAAAAACGCCCATCGTAGGCGGGGCAGGTACCTAGACGGGCGGGCCAGCTTTCGCCAGCAAGAGGCATGATACCGCGCGGCTGGCGGCTTGCAAGCCTGGAGCCGGCTCCAGGCCCCGCGGGCTACTTCATGCCTGGAGCCGGACTTCCCCACTTCCCTGGAGCCGGCAAGCAACCATCAGGCACCACGCCACAGGGGAGCTAAGAGGCTGTCGCCGGTTCGCCAGCGCGAAGACTTCTTCGGCTAGCCTTTCGGCTTGGCGCCGGTCGCGGGTATGCTCGTTCATCAGATAGCGGATGATTCGTTCGGTCATTAGGCGGCCCTCCCGGTCAGCCGATTGACGATTGCGTCAAGGCAGGCCCGATACGCTGGGTCCACCTGGAGCCGGCGCCGAAACTCGGCATCGGCAATCCGACCCTCCCGGACCATGATTCGGAACGCTTCGCGGCCGGTGTCGTCGATGTCGTGAGTGGTCAAGATGTCGTCAAGGTCTTTCATGTTGCGTTTCTCCATAGTCGTAGCGAAATAGCATCGGCAAGCCAGTCATCGTCAAGACCGTGCTGGATTGCGTGCCACGAAAGCCGGATGTAGTCGTCATAGGTGAGCATTGCTTTGTGCCTTTCATCCCTAAGTATGGATGACATCTAAGACGAGTCATCGTACGCGTGACTAGCGTCTGCCACAGAGGCAGATACCTATGGCGACGCAAGCCCTAGCGACGTTAGGCGTTCCGCAATGCCCCGCAGCCTGCGCCCGCGTTGCGCCCGAGAATAACCTAACGCGGATGTAATCGTCGGCGCATGAAAAAGGGCCACCCGGCTTACGCCGAATGGCCCCACCCTTCAAGTCATCGTCCGGCACGTTGCGGCCGATCATAGCTCTGCTGACAAATAAAGAGAACAGACGTTGGTTGAGTTCTGCAAGAGGAGACAGCCGGAGCCGGTAATCAGTGGCGTGCCGCTCACTGTACAAATCAACCAAATAGCGGACTTGGTATTTCCCCCGTTGACGATCGACGTACAGACATAATTGCTTGTTGTGTTCGCCACGATGAAGTTGCCGACGTTGTTCACAAGCAACGTCGGAACGACGCGCTTCGGTGCGTATGATAGCGAGCATCGTGCATTGCTAGTGGTGTGCTGATAGCCCTGGGCGAAGAACTCATAAGAGCCGGTTGCGATGAACGATTCAAAATACCGCTGGCACATAATCAGCTCATGCTGAACGTTGCGATACTCGAATGCCGTCGCGTTCTGGCCTTGCTCAAATTGGACATGGGCAATGTCGATGGTAAAGCCTGAATTTACCGGGAACTTGAAGGCAAGCTGCAAGTAGTCGTTGCCGTTGGTTCCCAGAGTTTTGCCCGAAGTACCCGTGAGTTGAATCGTCGCCGTAAACTGTTGCCAGCTAGTTGATAGGCTGAACGATTGAACGCCACCGATTGCCGTCTCTGTGCTGGACGGACTACCGCCCGTCCCGTAGTTTCGGTCGATTTGGAACTGAAGCGTTCGCGCAGCATCGGCTTTGGCCCAAAAGCTGATCGTCACGTATTGCCCCTGGAACGTCTGGGAACCCTCTATGCGTTGCAGCATTTCCAGGAACGTCTGTCCGCTCGCCGCAAGACTCACGCTGCATTCGCAGTACGAAGCGGGATTGTCGGGTACGGACGTTTGGCCGACCGTGAACGCCTTCTGTTGAACGTTGATGCTGGGGGACGTGCCGTCGAACGCGAATTGCCACTGATCGGGGAAGTATGCCCCTGTGGTGGTGATTGTATTGAGGGCTGTACCGCGTTGCCAGATATTGAAATCCCCGTTTAGGATTCGGTTCTTGTGCATCCAATACGGGATACCGGTGTTGAGGTAATCCGCGGCTTGGAGTTGCTGTTGCTGACCGGCGCTTAAGACAAGGGGTTGTTTCAGCATTTAATCTCCAGTAGCGGGCAGGCCCGGCACTGCCGCGGCCGGACTTCCTGCCCGAAGTGTTCAGATTCGGGATGCTCACAACGAGCAACCTGATATTGGCAGCCGCAAGGCTCCGTGCGACTCTCTTTCACGCGACGTTCACAGGCTGGCCAAAGCTGTTTTGTCCGGGCATAGAGCCAAGAGTCGCCGTCCCCCAGCAAGAGGTGGTGGCCTGCCAACGTCGGCGGACACTCGCCCGGAGCGTTGGGCCATACCCGGATTCTGTCTCGGCTGATGATTTCGGAACGATAGGTCATTGGGACATCATTCGGTGAAATGCCATTCCTCAAGAGAACCCTGATAGCAAGCATATTGGCCTACCTCAACTTGGCGGGTTGCAGGCACCGAAGACTCAGGCCGGAATACCACAGCAAAGCTTGGGATGTAGCCCACTTCGCCCCCGCAAGGCGCCGTGCATCCTGCGGGCGCAACCTGCGTCAAGAATCCGTTAGCGCCCTCTACCACCTGCCCGGTAGGCACATAGCAGTTGACGTAGACGGTAATGCCGTTCCCGCTACCACCCCCGCCGTTGTTGCCAGTCCCACCACCGCCACCACTGTTCTGGCACTGACACCACGCTTGCCCCAGAGCCGTGTTAAGTTCATCAATCATGGTTTGTGTCCAGAGCTTTAGCGGGCTGAACTGGACATTGGGGCAGGCAGCCGCTAGCACGTTTTGCACGGCTTGCACGTCCGACTTTCGGAACGGCTTTTTGCCGTCAAGGTGCTCCAACGGAATCCCTTCGGGTGTCTCGCAACCTTCCGGTGGGTCGCTGAGAACGCTGTTCACCTTGTCGAGTAGGTCGTTCCAGTTTGTGAGGGTGAACGGGGTGGCCATGATGGGTTCCTAGCGTTTTCTCTGTGCCCGTTTTGGAGGACGGGTCTTGTGGGGTTATCTTGGCGTATGCCGGCGAAGGGTTTCAGTCTGAATTGTGAAATGGAGGGTGCGATGCGACGTTTGATCTCTCTAGCCGCCGTCGCGGCGATTCTTGCATTTGTCCCCGTGTTAGGTAATGAGGACGATCTGTCTGAGCAGCGTTACGTGCTGCCTGCTCTACAGACAGAACATCTTTCCCTATTGCTTCGATTCAGTGGAATCCGACGGATGAAGATACGAACCGAGGACACGGGATCAGGCGATAATTTGGCTCTCATAATCACTGGACCAGAAGCACTGCACAAATCGCTCGCTCCCTTTGTCGAGTTTCTGAGGGAAGAGACCGATTCAGAAGCACGTATACAGCAGTCCGTCGAGAGAGACAGACAAAGGGCGACGGGCCGTCGCCCCTAGTTCATCGCATAGTTGGCCACCTCCCTGATGATGTGCTCCGCAAGCGGAGGCGGCACGGCGTTGCCGAGCATGTGGATCGCGACATCGCGGCGAGCCTAGCGCTGGTGCGGCAGCTTCTTGGTTTGCTCGATTGTCTGAGTCAGAATCGAGCTGGCGCGAACGCCAAGCATGGCGAGCGCTGAATGCAGGTGACGCAGGCCAGCGCGATAGACTTGCGGGTCCGGTGTCGCGGTGGGGTCAACCGATTCAACGGTGTACCCGACTTTGACCCCTACGGCCTGCGCAATGATGCTCGCGCCCTGGAGCATTTCACGGACGGCATTCGTCGGGTCAGTATCGGATTGGAGCCTGGCAATCACTGGATGAACGCCGGGCTTCATACGGCCACCCAAGAGACGGTCTGACTGCCGCTCGCAGTCACAACGTAGACCGTCGAAAGATCGTAGACCTTAAGCTCCAGTTGGTCGCCCGCATTGAGCTGATAGCCGTTGCTGGCCGTCACGTTGGAGTCGCCGACGTAGACTGTGCCGGACGATTCAAGCTTAACCGACTTGCGAGCTGTGCTCCCGGCCGCCCCGCTCGCCATGAGCGGTGCCGCTGTCGTGGTTGCCGAGACTTGGCCGGTTGAGAATGCGTCAAGGCTTTCTTCGCCGATGCTGACGGGGTTCGGTAAATTTCTCATGGTTGACTACTCCAATAGCCGGGCGGCCGGAGTCGCCGCGGGCTGCGGCGCGGCGGGCGGTTGCTCGGGCGCCGGCGCCGGAAGCTGGTCAAGCTTCACTTCGCCGGACAAGACTTGCTGGCGAAGATCGGCTAACGTCGCTTCGGCCTGCGCTCGTTGCTCGCGTAGGTGGGCCAGCTTCGCGGCGTCGGCCGCTTGCGTGTCGGCCCGATAGACGGTGACATCGCCCGTTGATTGTAGCGATTGGAGCCGGGCGCGTGCGGCGTCAATCTCGGTTTGGCTCGCGGTCGGGTCCATTTGTAGCGCATCGACGCGCTTGCTGGCGTGGTCGATCGCTTGCACAACGTCCGGCCGTGCAAGAGTCTCTTGGTGCTCGCGCTCGCGTTGGCGAGCTTGCTCCCATTCGGCGTACTTCGCTTCGTAGAGCTTGACGCGCTGAGCCTTGCGGCTGCGGTCTGCCGGGAGACGGGCAATCATCCGGCGCGCGGAATCGAGAGCGCCGGCCCAAGGATTCGCGCTGGGATTGAGCGGCTGCGCGGTCGCGTGGCCGTCTTGCTCCACCTGTTCACGAATAGAACGAGTTTCGATCGTTGCCGGCTTGCCGGCAATCAGTTCGCGGGTGCTCACTTCGCGCGAGGCACGCGATTGCATCGCATTCTTGAAGGCCAATTCATCGGCCGTCATTTGCGCCTCCGCGGCCTTGCGCTTGGCGCCGTCGCGGTCGTCGCGATGATCGTAGGTGTAGGTGCGCTTCGTCGCAAAATTAAAGAACCGCCCTGGACGAAACGAATAAGCTGGTCTGCTCATGGGTGCGTTAGCTCGCAACGGTCAAAAGGGAGTAATCGTAGGCGTGGACGTTTTCGACGTTCGGCCTGCCGTTGGGGAATGCGACAAGATCGGCGATGACAACGCCGTCAACGAGACGGAGGCCGCTGATCTGGTATTGGACGGCGGGATCGGTGACGTAGACGACTTGTCCGATCGGGGTTGCGGGAAGGCTCATGGGTGTTGTTTGTCTCCGTTTGGGTGTGAGGGTTAGCCGTCCGCCCGCGAGCCACGCGAACCGCTACTAGGCGGATACCATTCCGGTGAGTTTTGGGACGGGTAGAGCTTCGGAACCTTGGGCGCCGGGCGCTCTTTGGGTTGCGCCAACGGGGTGGGGCCAAGCGATACCGGCGCGTTGGTGCCGCCTGCGCTCGTGCGGATGTTGGTCTTACGGTCGCCGGTCGCTTTGATTTCGTTCGGGTTGCTGACTCGGCGTTGGTTGGTTGGCTGCTTGCGCTTGGCCATTTGATACCTGGGGGTTTGAGGGAGGTTGAACCGCGTAAGGATTCACGCGGTCGGGAATCGCATAGCCAGCTTGACGCGCGGCTTGAATTGCTTTGTCTCGTTTCGTCATTGTCGTGACTCCGCATCGGCCGCGGCCTGCAACTCGGCAGCGTGGAATGCCGACTCCAACATCGTGGCCCACACAACGCAACTCTGTTGGCTGCGAATCGAGCCAGAATCGTAGGTGTACAGCTCGTTGGAGAATTTGCCCCTGTAACGCAAGAATATCGCTTCGTGCTGAAGCAAATCGGGATCGTATGAAACCTGCATCGTGGCGCCTTGGAGCTAAGGGGAAGTGATTCGACGGCGCCGACGGGAGACCTGTGAACCCATCGGCGCCGGAGATCAAACGGCCGTCGCCAACCATGCGAGACAAAACGGCGACCGGATCAAAGGTGTACGATGTCCCGCGGGTACTTTAGGGTTTAACCACCCACACCAGCCCCGCGGGACGTACCAGCGCTGGTGCTTACTCGTTGATTTGTTGGCCGTCGTCGTCGTCGTCGTCGTCGTCGTCGTCGCAATGGTGCGGCAGCATGTCGAGCGCTGCCTTACGCGCTTCGGCCACCGAATCGAAATCATCCAGAAAGTAGACCGCGCCTGATCGGCCGCGAACGCCCATGCGGCCGTCAATTGTCTCTACCTTCCCGGTGAATGTCTTAGGCATGTTGGCACCTTGGAGCTTGGGGGCTTAAAGCAACGCTCGTTGCACGGTGGACGGCCAGATTCGGCCGCCCCGTTCCGAACGCTGCCCCGCGGCATGGAGGTGATCGGCGACGGCGGTAAACGTTGCTCCCTCTTCGCGCATCCGGCGCATGGTGGCTACCGTTTGCCGCCACTGCTCGCGCGACGGCGGTTGCGGTCTGGGTCGTCGATGCGCTGGCGGATTGGCGACTAAGAGGGACAAGGCGCGCTTGAGAAGCGAGACAGCTTCATCGTAGGGGTCATAGGCGAAACCCTTCGGGGTTGGAGATTTGGTAGGCCGCAGGGAACCGGCGGACTACTTTTGCTGTTTAAGGGGTAGCACCCATCGCCGCGAGCTTCGCCTCATTGAGCATGTCTTCGATGTCCTGCACCGGTAGATCAAGCTCGTTGCGAATGACGGTTCGGGCGCAGCCGCGGCTAAGGCCGGTCAACTCTTTGCCGTTGAAACGGATGGTGAACTGGCGGCCGGACTTCTCGGCCGGGACGAAAACGACGGTCATGGAATGGACCCTCAGACGGGTGCAACGTGGTGGCAGCCTGCGAGGGCGCAGGCCGGGTGAGAGTGCGCGACGCAGGCCGCGCGGCCACAAGAAAGGGCCACTAATAGATTAGGGCCGAAGGCACCTAAAAATTCAAAGAAAACAATCTAAACAGAAAGTTTTCTTGAATCGTTCCTGAATGCACAGGATGCGTTCTGGCGCGGCGTGCGCACGACTGGCGTGGATTTGACGTACCCGATTCAAGCTCGCGGCAGAACGCATCGTGGCGAACGTAGGACGGTACAGGGAGCTTGGGGCTCGATCAAGCTCGCGACGCTGGGTTTACCGGTTGAGTTATTTAGTCGCCCTGCCGGTTCACCCTGTATATGGGGATGTGATTACCCCTTTCACACAGTGTATATGATGATGAAGTCCTAAAAGACTAAGACTTCATCATCATATATACGTAAGTGCCTATCCGGTAAGGGGTTGATCGGGCTTAGGACTTTCGTTACCCCCCGTGGATGATTTAGTCCTGTACAATTTCTGTCCACGTGGAACTGGCGGCCTGTATTTGCTGTTTTAAGAGGTATGACAGAACTCGAATACGTCGAACGTCTACTGAAAACCGCTCTTGCTGAGATTGGCAGAGCAAAGGCCAGAGCGAAGGCCCGCGGAGATCAGGCAAAGGCCAGCCCGGACTTGCATGTCCCCATGCCGTCAGATCGCGATCGCGTGGCCCAATTCATCGCCGAGCATTGCTTCGCTGTCCCTGGCGCAATCACGAGGTTCACGGACTTCCACGAGCAATTCGTGAAGTGGGTCGATGGGTCGTGGCCAAAGGTACGGCTCAGCAAGGCCCTACGCGAGCTACTGCCGGTCGGACTCATGGGCGCAAACCTACTATATGTAGGTAATCTCAGTCTTGAACCTGCGTCGCCGGGCATACCCTATCGGCTGGTGCGCGACAAGCTTCGCCAGGGTTGACCGCTTCGTCGCTTTTCGTCGCCTGAATCAAGCTCACGACGCCGACGCAGGCCGGCGCAGGCCGGCGCGGTTCAGCGCTCGACACCGGGCGCACTGTTCGCGGTTAGATCGCCTTGCCTATTTATAGCTATGGCCCCGATTCTGCCGTCCGTGCCGATCGCACCGAGCACGACGACTGTAGCACCGATGCCGAATGCTCCGAGCCCCATGCTCCAAGGCTCCTGGCTCGCGAGCGATCAGCCCGCGGCCATGCCAAATGGTGTACAGGCACCGATTTGTTACTGTTCGGTTGACTTAGTGACATAACATCAAATCCGCCAGTATCTTGCGTCAAACGCAAACGAACAGAACAAAGGTTATCGGACGTTTGGCGGCTGGCGTACCGATTCTAGCGGCTTTGGGCTGGACGCCTGGGAGACCACCGGCTTTGGGCTAGGGGCCATGCCAATTAGTGAAAGAAAGTATACCACCTGGGACAAACATAGCGATCCGGTGGCAACGATTTTGACGGCTGGGAGGCCGGGCTCCTTCGACTCGGATTGCCCGGATTTTGAGGATTCTGACGCGTCGCGCGGATGCGCCGGATACGCACAAGATGACGGCCCGCCGATCGGCCGGACGCAGGCCGCGGGGAGCCTGGGGCCGGCCTGCGTCGCGAGCGGGAGATCGCGAGCTTGGCCCCGTGGTCGGTCAGAATCGGCCTGCCCCTCGGGCGCAAGGAAACGGCCTGCGTAGCGTTGACGCAGGCCGGATCGGTCAAACGTGGCGTTTAGCGATTGCCACCGTTCCCACTTGGCGGTGGCAGCCGAGGTGTGGGCGGGCTGACGTTGCTGGGGGTGAACGCTGGCCCTTGCGACATTGGCGGGCTGGGCCGCGGCGTTGTTGGCCGGCTGTTTACCCCACCCTTTTTCGACAATCCTTCCATGACCGGGCGGCTTGCGCCGCGATTCTCATTGCTCATCGTGCCGTTCTCCGTGTGATTGCGGCGTATCCTGTCTCGGAATCATTGGCGACGCGCCTTCCGAAGTCAATGGCGGATTCTCGTTTTGCGATTCTGGCGGGACTTTGGGGCGCTGAAAACGCTTCCCTAGCTTCGCTTTGAACGATTTCAGCGGTTCGGCCACCCATGCTTGCCAAGCCTTCCAGGTCCAGAACTTCAGGTATGGCCCGAAGTCAAATCGCCAAATCGTCAATCGCCAGAACTTCGCGCGTTCCCAATGTCGCCACCGCCAAAGCTCCCACTTCCAAAACTTCCATAGCCGCCATCGCCAAATCTTCCACCATGCCGCTCGCGGGGCTCTGCGCGACACGAATTCAATCGTGAATTCTTCCTGCTTTCGTGAAACGTAAAGCGCTGGAACCCGGTAAAGCTCTTGCGCCGGCCCAATGACATCGGGGGCGTTGTTTCGGTAGACAACCACGTCCATCAACAAAAGCGATGGTGTTCGGTCAACATCGGAGAAGGCATTGACCCACCCCTCATAAACCAATCCATTTTTCAAGTCGCGGACGTGGACCCATTCAAACTCGTTTGCGTTAAAGACGAAGCTCCAGACATTTTCATCGCCAAACTGCTTTGTCACGCTAATGGCGCCAGCGAATCGGTACAGCAGTTTGTGGTTTGACGCTGCGGCAAAGACGAAGGCGACGACGAAAGCAAGCACGGTGACGCATCCGATTTCGGCAAAATCCAGTTTTTGACCGTCAACGGTCAACGCCGACAAGAAACCGTCGCCAGAGGGAATGTAGGTCGTGTCCCACGTGTAGTGGTCGGCGATTGCCGCGGCCAATTTGCACAACGCGCCATAAATCACGTAGCAGAGCACGCCTAGCACGTAAGAGAACAAGACAAACTGGAATGGCTTGCGCGGCTGGTGAACCGTGAGCGCGTCGACGATGACGTAGCAAATGATGCCCGGAAAGAAGAGCAGCAGGATTCGGATTGTTAGATCGCTCAGTTCCACGGTTCACCGCCCTATAAAACGACCACGAAAGAACGGATTCTAACCGTCTCAGGGGGGGGTTAGTCAGTAGCTACCGGCGGTTTTCCCGCCCGCGCCTCTAGCCCGCGGTCGCCAGCTTCAGCTTCGCGTCTAGGTGGCTCTCATCTTGGATCAAATGCGAATAGACCTTCAACAACATGCTTGCGTCACGGTGGCCAAGCAGAATCGCAATCGACGTAATATCGACGCCCGCCTTAATCGCGTTGGTCGCCCACGTATGCCGAAAACTGTACGCAAAAACCCGGAAGCCTAGTTTCTGGCGTAGCCGGTAGAATCGCGAGTTGATCGACTCCTTGCGCCACGGTTGCCCCTCTGTCGTTCGGAACAACGCCCCTTCAGGCCACTTCATCAGCAACCGTTGCGTGATTGCCCATGCCGCATCGTTGAGCCGAACAACGCGCCGGACTTTCTTCCCCTTGGAGTTTTGCCTTTCGAGAATCCACTGCCGGCGCTCGCGGTCAACGTGACGCGCCTCAACGATCCGCGCCTCTTGTGGCCTGCAACCGGTCTCTTTGAGAATCTCCAGCAAGTCGAGAAACTCGCGGTCTGTCACTTCGGCCCGAATGGCTTGCCACTGCTCCGCCGTGACGATAGTTTCCCGCGGGGTCTGCTCGGGCTTCTGGATTGATGCGACCTTTGACGGCGGGATCAAGTCTTGATCGGTGGCCCACTTGAACGCACGTTGAACCGATCTGATTGCGTTGTGCCGGTAGTTGTCGCTTAGGCCGCGGTATCGGTCATCAACCCACCGGGTTACGTGGTCGCGCTTCAACTCGGCAGCTTTGAGCCGCGGGCTGATCGCTTGCTTGAACTCGTCTAGGTGCCGCCGGTAGAACGCCACCGTGCCGGGTTCCCGATTCGCTTCGGCCCATCCCAAGAACCGATCAATTACGGCATGCGCCGTGATCCGCGGCGTTGGCTCCCCGCGCTCCGCCATGAGCCGATGGTATTCGATGTCGGCCGCGGCCTTGTCCTTGCCAAGATTGATTTGCCTCTTGCCGATTTGGAGGTAATAGGTCCCGGTCTGACGACGTAAAAAGGGCTTCGGGATTCTCACGATGCAGGTTCCTGTGCAGAGATTTCGGGTCTACTTCTAAAACAGGAAATAGGGGGTTTCTGGTCCCTATCTCTGCACGAATCTCTGCACTTTGCGACTTTCGGCCGACTTGCACTTTCCGCAAACCCTTGTAAACTAAGGGCTTCGCGGGCGTAGCTCAGTTGGCAGAGCGCTAGCTTCCCAAGCGCCGCGAAAAATGCACGAAAACGCCGTAAAACACGGCGTTTTTGCGTTTCTGGCCGGTCGGCTTTCGGCCTTTACCCTGACTTTTTGGTGTTTATCGCTGCCTTCTAGGGACAATCAGGGACAAGCGAACGGCAGCCCTAGAGCCCGACGCGGCGGGCAATCATTTGGTGAAGCAAGCCACGCATACGCCAATTGCCTTGCCGATCCGTGAATAGCTCCCATGTACCCCCTCGCAGAACGCCTTCTTGCAGTGCATGCAGTAGCGGAACGTGATTGTCTCCCTGCCAAACATTTCCTCGCAGATTCGACAGGGGACAGCATGGCCATTGTCGATCTTTTGTTGATCGTCTCCGCCTTCCCCGAAGGGCGAATGGTCAACCTTTTCAAAGTGGGACATGGCGTTTCCTGTCGTCAAAAGAAAAGGCCCGCTAGGAATCCTAGCGGGCCACTCGGCGGGGAACGGCTGGTCGGTCATTCGTGCTACCGGATGGCTTGGCGCTTTGCAAAGCAGCGTAGGTGCCTTCTAGCTCGTATTCGGCGACCGACTCAAACTCAAATCGGATGCGGTCGGGTACGCCCCGCCCAATGTCGGCAATCACGCCGTCTAATGGCCCGTCAACGAATACGATTCGCATTTTGCCCCTCCCGTGGCACCACAACCCAATAGATGACCGCGCAGGCGACCCCGCAAGCGAGGGCCAACGGCCAAACAATCATCGCCACCGGGCGCCCGTCCCAAGCGGCTAAGAAGACGGCATGGTGGAGTAGCAGGGAACGTGACGGACGCGGGCCGGGCAAGACAGCCCCTCCCGTCGCTAGAGATAGGCCGATTCGTGACAAGGCCACAATTGCCACAACGACGGCCGGCAAAAGCGCTCCGATGGCGAATGCTCGCGTTGCCCTTTTGCTCTCGATCGCGAGCAACGCCAGCAAGGCAGGGAAGACGCACGCAATCAGGACAAAGGCGGTTCGCGAGACGTCGCTTTGCTCGACGGCAAGTGAGCCGATGGCGACAGATAGCAAGCCGACAACGGCCAGCATCGTTCTAAGAGAGAATCTCATTGGGTCACCAATGAAAAACGCCCGCCCCAGGCGGGGCATATCTTAACACCCGCAAGGGTACTCACGCCGCTGTACCCGTTCAATCTGGTCTCCCGTACACGGGGCCGGTCATGTCGGTTGCGTATCCATCGTCGGTACGCGGAAAGCTATGGCTCGCCAAAGTCAAGCCAGCCCGCCCAAGAAAAAGACCGTAGGTCTGTCTCATGGGAACAAAAGAGCTGATCCGCGAAATTGAGCAACTACTAGAAGAGCTTGACCGCGAGCTAGACGAGGAAGAGGAAGAGTTGACCCCCGAAGAAATTCTTCGGGCGGCCGGTTGACTCGCAAAAACGTCTGACTAGTCTCGTCTCTCGCTCTTGAGCAGGCGGGAACGCCCCGGACTACGCGAGCCGGGTAGCGGTCGCCGTGAGGCGTCTTTACGCCGGCCCCATCATGCTTTGCACGGTGGGGCTTTTTTATTGGCCACTTCTGGCCGCAACTTTTGGAGAACCCCAAATGAATCCATTCCGTCTCGCAATCCAAAAATCCCGACTCGCCTTCGATTCAGAGGGCGAAGGGGACAAATACGGCCTCATTTGGCTCGCGCTGGCCGCGGCAGCCGACACCGAGGACAGTAATCCCCAAGCCAATACATACGCCGACGGGTGCGCCGAAGTGCTGTACCGCTGGCGCAACTATCCCGGCTTTGGGCTTCAAAGAGTTGCCGACGTTCTGCAACCGTTGATCGGCAAGTAAATCAACCACTCCGCCGTTTAATATCCGTTGGGCGGCGGTTTGAGGCGGCCGGGCTCGTTGCCCGGTCGCCTTTTTCTCTTTTAGGAGCAGACATGCGAGAGCAGTTTTCAAATAACGCGCAGACGACCTTAAGTGCTGCGATTACCTCGACGGGCGCCACAAGCCTAACAGTCGCCAGCGCGACCGCCTTTCCAGGTGCCCAATTCCGTATCCTCATCGACTCGGAAATCATGCTGGTTACGGCCGTGAGCGGAACCACGTTCACGGTTGCCAGGGGCCAAGAGGGCACCACAGCGGCGACCCATTCGAGCGGCGCCAACGTCGCGCACATTCTGACGAAGGGATCAACACAACGCTTCATGCGGGACAACGTGGCCTTTGCGGACGATAGCAACCGGCCGCCCTTCGCCTTGCTGGATGCGTCCGGCAATATCCTAACGTCGGCGAGCTTCACCACGATCAACGGCACGCTGGCGACGATCACGGATGAAGCGTCCGGCCCCATCAGTATCGCCAAAACGAAGCTATCGAGCGGCGGGGAAGACGTCACGTTCCTGGCACGCTCTGCGCCCTCGACACCCTATCAGATTTATGCGGCGATGGAGGGCGCCATGCTCGATCCGACAGAGTATTCCGGTTTCGGGATCGGATTCCGGGAATCGAGTAGCGGCAAGATGACGCTGCTCGTCTTGTCGATGAACGGGGGCAGCGTGTTCCCACAAATGGCCATCTACAATTTCAATAGCGCGACCAGCTTCAATGCGGCGCTCGTTTCCCGGTTCGCCTGCTACCTGCCGTCGCCCAAGTGGTTCTCGATCAAAGACGACGGAACCAACGTCTACTTCTACGCGAGCCACAACGGCATTCAGTGGATTCAAGTGGGCAGCGCGTCGCGTACCAGTTGGATGACGACAGGACCGGATCAGATCGGTTTCGCGCTTAGTTCGAGCTTCAACACGAGCTATCCGATTGCCGCCAGTCTGATGACCTGGCAAGAGTAGGTCCTCTTTCGGGGCATGTCCCGTCGGCGGTCGGGGCAATGACCGCCGACGGGAGCAAGTCAACTTTACAGCATGGCCGCCACCATCATGCTTATTGATTGGGCGCTATCAGGCTGTAGTCACACGTGCCGCAGCGCCGTATGACTTGGCCGGCCCCTAAGACGCCAACCTTGTGTAGCGTCTGCTTTTCACAGTTGGGGCATTTGTTCCCACGACCTTTGCCGGTATGAGAAACTTCTTTGCGCCACGACCAACCAACAGCACTGCAAGTTTTACAGACACTCACACTGCCGTTGTCGTGAAAAGTCTTGCTGCCGCAGTGCGGACACGATGCTCCCATTGCCATTTCTAATTCTCCTTGTGCGGGTTCTACCGCGAAAGGGTGCCGTGGGGAGGTTCGCGGGACCAAAGTGGCAACACGAATTCCCGACCGCACGAATTCTAGAAAAGGAACTTGCTGAAGACAACCGGGGCCGGGTTTCTTTATCCCTGCCCGGTCCGCTCGCGGATCATCATCTCCATCTGGATTTGAGCTTCCAGCCGAATCCAGGCGTCGGTCGTCTTGCCCACCTGTTGCACCATGCGGCCCTGATTCTCAAAAACCGTTTGGATTGTAGACGACAATTCGGCCTTCTTGTCGTTAAACAAGTCGATAGGGTTGGTCTTGAACCGCAGACCGCCGTTGCCGTCTTCCTCCAAGAGTTGGCGGAAGGCTGAGAAGACGGGCCATATAAATGCGCCGGAGACCTTCGAGGTACACGTCTTGGCAAGTAATGGTGTTGTAAACGCCTTCTTGCGGCGTTTGCCGTCGCTCGGTGGCTTCCCATCGGCCCAAGGAAAAGATTCGTTGGTGGTCGGCAACGTCAAATAGATGTGGTCGTAGAGCTTGATAAACTCCGGGAGCATCGTGGTTAGTTTGTCGTAGAAAGCACTGTCATCGCCTTCCACCTCACCAAATTCGCGCACAATGACACCGGAGCGGACATACACGGAATTGGCCACCTTCGCCCCTGGTGGGTAGAGCCGAGTATTCATTAGCGCGAGCAAATGCACCAATGTCTTTACCGGGACTTCAACGCTATCCTCTGGTACTTCTTGGTTTGTTTTCCATACAACACGCTCGACGAACGTGGGACCAATGGGCGGCGGCGCTTCGGCAAGCACACTTTTCATGGTCTCGTACTTGCCCGCGAGGTTCTGCAACGCTGTTTGGTCAACGCTGAGTGATAAATTCCGAAAAAGCGCAATGTCGTGCAACAACTCAGGGTCTGAAACTGGTGCAACCAGCTCCAATTGAACCATAGTGCGTTCACGTGCCTTTGCTATTCGCTCCGCAAGCTTTTCGTCGTCTTGAACGAGCGCTGCCAACACTGGATTGTCATCCGGTAGCTTGTCTTTCTTCAACAGAACCGTTTTAAGGTCCATTCCTTCCGCATAGATAGGATGGTCGTGGATGACATGCAGCAGTGCGCCATAGGTGTGGCCGCCGTTGACGACACCTTGAAGTTGGTTGAGATCGAAGGCGACTTCCGCCCACTGCTCGGTGCCTTCCTGCTTGACGTCTACGATGGTTGCCGTACAGACCATGCCGCCATTGAACACCTGAAACAATTCGGGGCGGGTCAGAAGAGTCTCTCGCATCTCCTTGCAGTGGGGATTCTTGATTACGTTAGGCACACGCGCATTTGCGTCTAAGGGCAGGTCACGGGGTATATCCCGTGCTGCAACTACGAACACCCATTTACGACGAATACCGTCGTCGAGAGCCTTAAAAGCACGTGCCGTCCTAAAGCGGTAGGACTTGAGAGTGGGCGCAGAAGTGGTGCTAGCAGACATGATTCTCCTCTTGGGCGGCGCGATGCCGCGTAGGGGGCTCGTTAGGAGCATCGCGGGACCGGAGTGGCAACGCGAATTCCTGACGTGTGGTTATTGTACGGGTTTACGACCTTCACGCAACCCCGCCGGCAAACAAATGCTGGGATTGCCTTGTCAGCCCGGCATCCGCTACTTCCGTCGTCGGGAGAGAGCTTCGATTTCCGTGCCGCCGGGTCTAACCGCGGCTACTTCTTTTGCCTTTCTCAAAGTCCTCAGCGCGGCCAAGACAATTTGTCAAGATTTTCTTTGACAGGAAGAGCAAGCCGACCGGGAGGAGGGCTTGAGGTTGGCTGGCCGAATCGCTTGTGTGGGCACCGATCGAAAGGCTAAAATCGCAGCCCCTACCTTTGGCTACACAAACTCGATGAGGCCCACCATGAGCTACGAAGACCTGCGGAAAGAGGTTGAGGACAATGGCGGCGTTCTGACATGCACAATGGAGCAACTGCGGAACGCTCATGGTTCGTTGAAGTTGGGCTCGAACGTCCGAATGGACATTCACGATAGGTTGATCGGCATGGGCTTGGGTCACGTTCCCGAAGAGCTTCCAACCTACCAGGAGAATCTAGTCAGGCTCTATCAGCTTGGGACGCCAGCCGCCAAGATTATCCAGGCAGTGTTGAAGCCGGGGCCAGACGGTGACGCGCGAATCAAGGACCTGTCCGGTGAGACCGGCTCGAATTACGCGGACATCATCGCCAAGATACGCGAGCTAGTCGAAGAGTGACGCGGCAGCCGGGCCACTACAACCCTTGCGCGGCGGCAAAGGGCATCACATTTCGTGCCGCCGCGCGGCCGGGTCCATCGTCCGAACTGACCCCACCCCGGCGGGGACACCCATTACTTTTGGGATTTTCGCCGCGAGCGGCACGGTCTCAGACCGGCAGGGTCAATCACGGCGCAAACACGGCGCAAATCCGGCGCACGCTGTCGCGCCGTGATTGAACACGGCGCTAATCCAACTTGCGCCGTGTTTGCGCCGTGACGGGCAGGCGAGCGGCAGCGCGTCGCGACTTGCCATCGTTTGGCAGTCAGCTCAGCCAAACAAGTTGCCGATCTTCCCATCGTCGGCGAGTAGATGAGCGTAGCGCGTCGTGGTGCTGAGCGAGGTATGCCCGGCGGCTTGCTGGACTTCCACGACAGAGCGGCCAGCGTGCAAGGCGTGGCTCACGAACGAATGCCGCCCGTGATGAATCGTCAACTCGGCGACGCGCTCGCGCCCCAGCACCCGGCAGGCAGCTTTAAACCGCTTTCTGGCGTTGCGGCGGTCAATGCGGTTGCCCGTGCGGGCGACAAGGAAAAGATCGGACCCGGCCGCGCCCTGACTCACTCGCAACGCTTTCCAATCGCGAAGGTCGGCGAGCGTAGCAGCGTCAAGCGTCAAAGGAACAACGCGAGCTTTCTGGCCCTTTGCGATCGCTTTGGGTACCCGGATATGGGGCCGGGCACTATCGACCCTTACGTTATCCAGGGCCAAGCCGGTCAGCTCGCTAGCTCGCAATCCGGCGCACGTGGCCAGCCTGAAGAGGATGAGGTTTTGCCGAGTGTTGGGTGAGCGTCGAGCTTTGCGGGAAAGATCGGCAAGAACGGTCAAAATCTCGTCGCGAGATAGCACTTTCTGACGTGTTACCTGCCAGGCGGACATGGTGAAGTTCTCCAAGCGGATTTGACTGCTTTTCTCAAATCTAGTTCGGAAATCTTCAAAGGGCCAACGAAATCGACTGCATTCCCTACGGAATGCAGTCAAATCCGTAGTTGAGGCGGGAATGCCATTATCAAACTCACAAAAGCAACGGCGATGGCGTCAGCGTCACGCGGGCGAGCTTCGATTGCGGCGGATGGCACGGCCGCATAAGGACCGCGAACCGCCGGAGGGGCGACCGCAGTGGCGCGTCTTTGAGCTGATCGACGATGAGGGCCTGCCGCGCTATGTCGGCGCAGGCGACTGGCGGCGGCTTTGGGCGAACCGGGACAAGAGCGGCAGTCGGTTGGCGGCTTGGTTCCGCGAGCTTGCGGCGGCCGGTCGCGAGCCGGTCGAATCAAATCGTTGGGTGCTTTCTATGCTCGTCGATGGCAGGACGGCAAGGGCCATCGCCAGGGGGCGCGTCCGCCAGATTATCCAATGGGCGGGCGGCGAGCATCCGCGATGGCTACTGACCCCGCGCCCGACCGGCAAGCGGCGAGCGGTAGCGCGGCGTCGGCAGGACGGTACTCACGAGCGGTTTATCTCCGTGAGCCAGGCGGGCCGCCTGACGGCCACGGACCGCCGGACGATCCAGCGTCGGCTTGCTGACGGTTGCAGCGATTCTGCGGGAAACTCCTGGTGTTACGATTTTGACGGTCGTAGCGACTGAAGCGACCCGCGGCAGAATGGTTGCAACCGTAACCGCGCGTGGAAATTCGGGGTTCAGCCGGATTAAAGGTTTGCCGCCGGATTAAAGGTCGCTCGCCGACCGTTAACCCCGCTAAGTCCAATGGCGGCAGGGTATTACTGTATTATCATTAACGACTTAAGCGATTAAAGCTCGCAAAACAATTATATAAGAAGAGACAGAGAGAGAAGAGACCATAGAGAGTAATACGAGCGGCCCTTTAATCTTTAATCCTTTAATCCGCCGAGCCGTAGTTAGGCAGTTAGTGATGGCCACGCCGAGGATAACTCGCGCAAGTCCTTTGCCGTCCGTTACTTATATACTTTTTTTAGTGAGTTAGGGAGTTAGTCGCCAACAAAAGACATAAGAGAGAAGGAAAAGGGAGACGTAGTAAGAGTAATGCTGAGCGGCGGCTAACTAACCTAAAGGCTAACTGCTGCCAACCTGTCCAACCAAAACCTGCCTGCCCTGCGTCAGCTCGTAGGACAGCGAGACGCGAGCTGTCTCGCATCAATCGGCTCCCCAGGGCCATGAGCCGAGACCGTGCGGCAGACGTCAAGCCAGAGCGTTTATCGGGCTCTACCACTACTTTCCCGAAAACTGCGCTCAGGTTCCCTGCACAGGGAAGCCGGGTGGCGAAAATGCACGCCGGCTGGCCGGTCGGGACGATTTTTCCCAGCTTGCGGCCTGTGACGACTTTGCGGCACCCTGCGGGGCGGCCCGCAACAATTCCGCTACGTTTTCGGAAAAACATCGCATTTGCGCATATTGTATCTGTATCAGAGATGCCAGGATGCAAGGAAATCAGCATTGAACCGACTTCATCAGTTTATCGAGGCGCGGTGCCACCGCGTGCCCGGCTGCCGCGTTCGCTTCGCGACACTCGTTGACGCATTCTTGCGATGGCTGCCGGCAGCCGAGCGACCCAACTGGCCACGTCATGTTATCGCAGGAGCGATCGACGAAATGTTCCCGCGCGGCCGAACAGGCGGCCAAATTTACGTCGGCAATCTCGCGATGCAAACCCACAAGCACGTGCTGGGCGGCGGCAAGCTTCGCCGCGAGCCGATATGACGCTCGCCGAGATGACGTGCCGCGCCTGCGGCGCAGAACTGCATCCGGCTTACGCAAGCAGCTTTCGATGCGAAGATTGCCAGGCTCTCGGCTGGTGGCGGCTTTTCGGGCCGACTTCCCGGCCGACCCTTGACGAGAGCAAGTTACCGCTGATTGACCTTTTCGAGCTAGAAGCGCACGAGCTTGAGGCTCACGACGAACCAACTAGCGACGGGTAGCGCGCCCGTCGTTCCGCCCAGCGATGGCCACGCTGGGCGACGATTCAAAATGGCAGGGATGCTACGGGGGCAGCGGTTTCTAAAACCCTTTTCCGCCCCCCCGGTTTTTCTAAAAGTCGTCGTTCAGGGACGACGCAGGGGGCGGCCCGGTGAGATTTTCGGGCCGCCCCTCTTTTCTTTCCAACCAACAGGACGCAAACGTGCAACCAAAAATATCGCTCGGCGAGACGAGCATACGGGCATACGGGCGGACATTTGATTTCCCGCCGAAGGGACACCCGGACCACTACCGGCTGAGAGACGAGGCGCACCAGAAAGCGACCGCCTACGCTGAGCAGCTTTTGAAAACGATGGAGCAGCAAAAAGGCGCCAAGCTCTCGACAAGGGAAGCGGTCACGGGTGTACTCGACCGCGCCCCCGAACCGCGGCCAGTCGAACACAATCGCCCCGCCGAGCGGCACCCCGACGTCTCGCCTTATGCGGCTCGGATCGCCGAGCTTTCGCGGCAATCGCCAAAACTTCCGGCCGATCGCGCGCTACGCGCCCGAAAGCTTGAGAAGCTCCAACAGCTAGAAAACGATTGGCAGCAAAATCGTCAAATCGAAAAAATGGTCGAGGCTCACGACTTTGACCCCAAGGTCGCCACTGCACGCCAGCACAGCCAATTTGCACTAGAGCATGTGCGCCTCGACCCCCGCGCGACTCCGGCCGAAGTCGCCGAGCGACAGCGTTTGCATGACCTGGTGAATGTTCCGTTTTCGGACCCCGCCGACTACTGGACACAGGCAAGCGAGGCCGACAAGCAATGGTTCTCGCGACTCGATGCGATCGCAGCCGAAAAGAAAGCGGCCGTTACCGCGGCGCAGTCGGAAGCCGCCGCAGCTCGCGGCGAAGCGAGGGCAGCTCGCAAGACTGAGCTAGGCGCCGAGCCCGTCGGGGAGACGGTTGCCGAGCAAGAACAACAGCAACCAGTGGAGACCCCCGCCGTGTAATTGCCGAATCCCACGGCGGGACGGGACCGCGGGCCTTGGCC
Source organism: Pirellulales bacterium (assembly GCA_035550375.1). Lineage (GTDB taxonomy): Bacteria > Planctomycetota > Planctomycetia > Pirellulales > JAICIG01 > DASSFG01. The sequence continues at coordinate 152,835 of DASZPH010000024.1, forward strand.
GGCCCGCGGTTCTACTTTTGGAGAGACGATTTGAAATCACGCGAACGACTTAAGCAAGACCTAGCCCGCGCCTTCGTCGAGTGGGTTGCGGCGACTTTCTTTGAGGAGAACAACGATGGACAGCAAGGGCCTGTACAAGATGCGGGAGCGCCAAGCGCAAGAGCAGCTCGACCAGCTCGCCGAGAGCGGCGCCGACGTGGCCGACATTTCGAGGGAAATCGTTCTCAGCCGATACCTTTTGCAACAGGCTTTGGACGCCAAGAACCATCTTTTTGCGAACAGCCTGATTACGACGATTGAAAAGCTCTGCCGATCGCATCAGGCGGCCCGGTATAAGGCCGGCGAGCTTTTGGAGCGAGCTGTCGTTTTGAAACTCGCCGAGCGAATAATCAGCATCATTGCGGCCGAGTTTATGAACGCCTGCGCCGACGCGCCGGACCGCCTCGACCGCGCATCGCAGCAGTTGGCAACTGCCATCGCGGAAGCGTCGAACAACGGAGAGATTTTGTGAAACTTTTGAAGGCGGCCGAAGCGGTTGCAAAGTTGTGGCAACTGACCGCGCGGCGCGATTCCGGTGTATGACCCGGCGGACCTGAGAGCCTGGTTGCGCTCAGCAAAACTAGAGCCTGCGGCCGATTCCCGCCGATCAAGACCGTACACCACGATGAACACCATTGAATTCCGCTCGCTCGTCTTGCGAAAGCTAGACGAGCTTGACCAGCTTTACGCCTGCGCCGCCCTCGAACCGGACTTAGAGGTTTCGGCGGCCTTCTCTCGGGCTGCCGAAGACGTCGGCGATGCCGCCGCGCGTCTGGGCTTCGCCGAGCTTTTCCGGCGCTCTCGCGACCTTCTCGGCGTTCCTGAGTACGCCGATACCGTGGAATTCTTGAGCAAATGTCTGGCCGCCGTCCCGGAGCCCGTCAAGCCTGAACGGCAATTGGCCGCAACAGCGCCCGACTACGACGCTTTCGTTAGCCAGTGTTTGGAGGCGGTTCCGGCCTTTAAGCCTGTGCCGATGCCAGATGCTCCGTTGACCGTCCCGGAAGCGGCGCGAATTTTGAAGGTTTCCCCCGACATGGTCTATTCGCTCTGCGCATCCGGCGAGCTGCGGCATACACGGCTCGGCAAAGGCAAAGGCATTATCCGCATTGACCCAAGCGACTTGAAAGGCTGCCGTCAGCATTGCACCCGACAGGCAGAACCGGACGCGGCCGCGCTGTATGAGAAACACGCGCGGCCACGCCGCAAGCACTAAGCCACCGCTTGACCGTCGGCGCCGGCGGCTGGTTGCTCGCGTCCGTCGATGATGGCCTTTTCATCACCCAAGGCTTGCTCTAGCTTCTGGTGCAAGCGGTCGTCGTTGTGGATCAGGTGAGCGTAAACCTTCAGCAGCATCGTTGCGTCTTTGTGGCCCATGATCGCAGCAACGGTGGCAATGTCGAGACCGTTCTCAATGGCGCGGGTGGCCCACGTGTGCCGGATGGTGTAAAGCGAAACCCGAAAGCCGAGCTTTTTCTTGATCCGATCGAATCGACAGTTGATGGCGTCTTTCGTCCACTTGCGGCCAGCGCGGTTGCGGAACAATGGCCCTTCGGGATGCTTCAGCATTAGCCGCCGGACGATTTGCAAGGCACCGGCCGACAAGGGAATGACCCGGCGATGTTTCTTGCCTTTCGATTCTTTCACGTCGAACACGAGACGCGGTTGACCGACCTTGACGAAATGGCGAGCTTCCGCGGTTCGCGCCTCTAGTGGCCGGCAGCCGGTCAAGCGCATGAACATCAGCAAATCGTGGAACGGTTGGTCCCGCACGAACGAGAGGAGCTTTTTCCACTGTTCCGTCGAGATCACCGTGTCACGATGCGTAGGGGTCGGCATTTCCACGTTGGCGACAGGCGAGACCATCAAATGGCCTTGCTTGACCGCCCAATTGCAGGCACGTTTCACCGTGCGGATTGCCCCGTGCCGGTAGTTGTCGCTTGTCCCCTTGAAGTCGCGGTCAATCCATTGCGTGACGTGAAAGACGCGAAGTTTGTCGATGGTGAGCTTTGGCCCGACGTACTCGCCAAATTTGGTGAGCAGCCCGGAATACCATCCGTAGGTGCCCGGCGAGCGGTGAGCCTGGCACCATTCCAGATACCGGCCGATCAGTTCCTGAACGGTGGTCGTCTCGGCGCGAATCGCTTCGCCAGCCGCCATCAGCTCATGGTACTTCTGGTACGCTTCGCCTTCATCGGCGGCGAGCTTGATGGTTTTACCTTTGACGTTGACGTACCAACAACGGTGGGACCGTTTGAAGTAGGGTTGCGGCGTTCTCATGGATGCTTCTCATGGTGGTTTAAGCCTTATCGTCCCATTGCGGGCGTTGCCCAAAGCCGAGCGGCTGCCGCCCCTAAAACCGGCCGTTCCAGGGACAAAATCAGGGACAAATGAAGACTAGCTCCCACTTGCACAAGACGCAAATCCTTATATATTAACGACATCGCGGGCGTAGCTCAGTTGGCAGAGCGCTAGCTTCCCAAGCTGGATGTCGAGGGTTCGAATCCCTTCGCCCGCTCTTCGTAAGAGCGATTCAGCTCACGGTTTACCGTCACTGTCCGAAATGACCGTCACCAGCCGGTGACAGAATTCGTGACAGAATCCTTCGCCTCGCGGCTCTAAAACGCGAGGCAGGCGAAGCCTTCCCTTGGGTTCCACATATCTCTTTCCAAGGGAGGAATCTACGAATGGCACGAACCACAAAACTGCGGTTCAACCGGCAGCGCGACTGCTGGATGGTTTGGCTGGGCGGCACGCGTGTGAAGCTGGCCGAAGGCAAGAAAAACAAGAAGGCCGCGCAGGACCGCTACGACGAATTGCGTTTCGAGGCGGCACGCAATCCGCATGCGGACGACGGCACGCGACGGTTGCGTCCCTGATCGAACGGTATCAAAGCTATGCCGAGAAGCGCCTGGCAGAAGGCACCGAAGGCCAGTCGCTGGAGATACCGGTGGCCCGTCTTCCGTTTCCCGGACGAGTTTCAGGGGCAGAGCGGGCGGTCCCTGGTCGAGGTCTTGAGACAAGTGAGGTCCCAAAGGATCAAGGTCCGGCGCCTGAGGAGTCGTTGAGACGTTAGAGTCCAAGCTCGTCTGCGCAATCGCCGGAGCGGCGGAGGGGTTAGAAGCTGGTGGATGCCAGAGTTGATCGGGAATCGGAGCGCGGCGCTGGAATTCCCAGTTGAAGTCGAAGCTGATCCAACTTGGCCGTCAACGCCTGCCGTTGTGCCGCCTCTTCCTGATGGGCTTGCCTCAGCTCGGCAAGCAGTGGTGATTGCTGCCAGAAGACCGCACCCGAAATCGGCATGGCGGTCAAGCGACCAACCGCCGCAAGCCGGACGAAATCCTTTGTCTCCTGATTCGGCTCCTCATGGCTTGCCACCAGACGCGGCGGGCCAGTTTTGTCGGATCAGTGAAAGATATCCGTATGCGGCAGCGACTCCTTAAGTCGATTCACCCCGGCCTCGGTGATCTGCGTGCCCCATAGATTGATGGATTTCAGGCTTTTGAGTTCACCCAACACCGTCACGGCCGCGTCTGTGATCTGGTTGTTACCAAGGCCGAGGTCTTTAAGACTCGTGAGTTGCGCTAATTGCTTCAGCCCCACGTCTGTAATCTGAGTGCCGCTGATCCAAAGCCGCGACAGATTCTTGTTTTGCGCCACGAGTTTCAGGCTCGCGTCGCCGATTTTGGTGCATTGGAAATCAATTTCCGTCAGGCTCCGCAACTCGCTAAATGCCTTCAGACCGTCATCGGTGATCGGCAGGCCCCGCAAGTCGAGCCTCGTCAGATGTGTGAGGTGACTCAATTCTTTGAGCCCCAGATCCGTAACCTTTGTGTCCGATAGCGTTAGTGTTCTCAGGTTCTTAAGCTTACCAACGTCTTTCATCCCCGCGTCCGTAATTGGTAGATCGCTTAGATAGAGAATTTCCAGACCTGCGAAGTCGCCTACGGTGGCCAGGCACTCATCGGTGACTTCCGTTCGGAAGAGGTCGAGGCTTGTTAACTTTGTGAGCCCCACCAATTCCCGGACGCCCACGTCCGTGATGTCGGTGTAAGAAAGACCGAGCTCCGTGAGGCTTTTGAGTTGCGCCAGTTCACTCATCCCTTCGTCGGTGATCTCGGTCCCGTCGAGTTCGAGCCTGGCGAGACTCGGCAGCGAGCCTAGTACCTTCAGGCCGTCGTCCGTGATGGAAGTGTGCCCGATTCTTAAATCCATGAGGTTCTTGAGTTGCGACAGCCGCTTCAGTCCCACGTCCGTGAGCTGGGTTTGGTGCAGATCAAGCGACTTGAGCTGTTGACAAGTCGCCAGCTTCTCCATGCTTTTCTTATCGCAGATTCTCGTCATGCTGAGGTCGAGCGACGTCAGGTTTGGGAATCGTGTCAGATGATTGACCGCCTCCGGCGCGAGCGATGTCATGCTCAGGCTGAGGCTGGTGAGACCTTTCAGTTTCCTGAGTTCTCCCAACCCCGCTTCGGTGACCTCCGTGTCCGAAAGATCGAGCGAGGTGAGGTTCTTCATCTTAGCTACGGTTTTCAGGCCGGCATCGCTGATCTTGCAGCCCGATAGATTGAGCGAGGATAGCTGCGGGAACGAAAGGAGCAATGGGAGGCAGTCGTTGTCGGGACGAGCACGATCGTCGTCTTCATTGCAGAGGAATTGTCCAAAATCGACGCCGATCGCCGGATGCGCCGGTAAAGTCTCATCTCTGGTGATCGTTCCGTGCCAGCGTTCAACTTCTTGAATGGCCGCGGATTCCGTAGATTCGCCCGGTCCGGTCGAGGCATTGGCGGCGAGCATTGCAGCCAACAGCGGCATCAGAATGGATGATTGCATCGTGGGCCTTGTCGAGGTGGTGAAAAGCGGGGATAGATGCACAAACGACGGTCGACGTGCATCCGGGCAACGTCGACATGGCGCGTTCGCGGCGTGCGTTATTCAGAAATCTCCAGGTGCGGCAGAACGCTCTTGAGTTGACTCATGGCCGCGGGGGTCACTTCGGTCTCTTTGACCTCCAGATACCGCAGGTCTTTTAGTTGCCCGAAGTGCGGAAGCGCCTCATCCGTGATCTTGGTGTTTGTCAGATAAAGACCTGTCAGTGACGTGATCTCCGCAATCTCTTTCGCGGCCGCGTCGCCGATGCGCGTGTTGTTCAACGTCAGCCTTCTTAGGTGCTTGAGGCTCTTCCAGTCGCCGAAGCCGACGCCTTTGATCTTCGTGTTCGACAAGTCGAGCGATTCCAGGTTCGCCAGACGCTTTAACGCCGGCAGGCCGGCGTCCGTGATCTTGCTATGGCTCAGATCAAGCTGCTTCAGGCTCGTCAGCTCCGCTAAATCCGTCAGGCCGGCGTCCGTAATCCGGTAGCCGCCAACCTCGAATTCCTGCAGGTGCTTCAGTCCTCGCAATTCTTTCATTCCGGCGTCATCGATCGATGAGCCCAGAATGCGTAGCTTCGTCAAGTGCGTGAACTGGCCGATCTCCGTTAGGTCCTTATTCGCGATGTTGCCCAGGGTGAGCACTTGCAGTTGCGGTAGGCGGCGAAGCTCCTTCAGTCCTGGACCGACGATGCTGCGACCGACGGAGTTGGTCGTGCCAAGGTGCAGGTCTGTCAGGCTGTCTAGCTCGCCGATGATTTTCATACCCCCTTGGGGAGGATCGACGTTCAACGGCATCCACAATTCGCGCAGCTTGGGGAACGCCTTCAACAAATTCAGGTCGTCCAGGGTCACAGCCTCGTCTCGATGAAAGCCGACGCGAGTGACCGGGCTGCCGGGTTGCGTCCCGTCCCTTGTGACGTGCGCTCCTCGGCGCACCGCAGCCTGGATGGCCTGAAGTTCTGTGGGCGACACGGAATAAGAAACGACTCGGTCGTTCTGGTGCTGCTGCCACCATGCGGACCAGTCGTTTGCGACGCGCTGGAATAGCTGCTGCCGAGCCCGGATCTCATCGGGCAACCTGACGGAATAGCTCTCCACTTCCAATAGCTCGTCCTCGCCGTTGTGGGCGCCGGTTAGCTTAGTGAGCGCGCCGCAGATCTCCCTCGCAGGGCTGTCGAATCGGTACCAGCTTTTGCGATCCTCCTCTTCGTTTTCTTGGATGTATTGTTCGAGTTGATTGGCCTGGGCAAAAGTTCGCAACACCGGGTCCATTGCACTTAGCATGATTCGCTCCGGAGGACGTCGGTACATCTGCCATTCTTCAATGGTAAACGACTTCTTTTCAGTCTCCGTGGCAAGCATGGTTTTGGGGATCGCCCGAATCAATGCGGGAATCGATCGCCTGTCGTCGACTGCGCGCAGAGTGAAGCCGAGCAGTTGCAACATCCAGGGATCTTGCGTGGCGTCCAGTTCCTCGATCAACTCAGGAACGGCCGCGGAACCAAGATCGACGATCTCTTTGATCGTTCGCAGCCATGGATCACGGTAGTTGTCTTTGCCGATCGACTGTCGCTCGAATTTGTCGAGCAAACGATTTACGATGGAATCCGGACGCTCGCGTGACGGGACTTTGGTGAGGGAGGGTCCCCGGGGAGTTTTGCCGGCATTGGCCTGTGCTTGCTGGTCCTCGATGGCCACGTCGCGGCGGATCTGCAGGAAGGCGTCTCGATCGGCATCGAGTTCGGCGTCTTCCCAGGGCTTGACCGGTTCCGAGATCAGGCCGCCTTCCGCTTCAGTGAGATCATCGGGCGCCGACAATCTCACGCGCAGTTCCACCTGTTTCTCTTCGCCGTTGGCGAGGGTGACAATCTGCGGCGATTGTTCTGTCTCCCCGTAGTTCTCGATGAAGAACACGGCGTTCCTGCCAGGAGCCGCCCGCAGGCGAAACGTGCCATCCGAACTAACGCGCGTCTCCTGTTGAACGCCAATACTCAGGTCCGGCTCGCCAACCGGCCAGGAAAGCCTTTCTATTCTCACGCAGGCCGGACCGTAGTGAGCCACGATGTACGGCTTGTCCGCGGAGCCCGCCAGCGGCCGGTTTGTCGCCTCGTCAATGACCGTTCCGACGACGAATCCGCCCTCGAGCAACTCGAAATCCGCGTTGGTCACGGGCTTGCCCGGTACGGCGAAAACGGCCTTCCGCACGGTTGCAATCCGGTCTTCCGCCTCAACCCAGATGTTGTAGTGATCTCTGGAAAGCTGCAATCGGTAGCGTCCGCGAGCATCGGTCTTTGCCATCGCAAACTCGTCGCGACCGATCCCCTTGGCGAAGACAACGACGTCAACGGCCGGTTTGCCCGTAACACGGTCGGAAACGCGCCCTTCGACGATTGCGGCTGGCTTTAGCTGGATGTCGACGGTCTTCGGCACTTCGCCGACCGCTTCCGCGGCGATCGCATATTGCGGATGGTAAACGCGGAGTCTTGAATTGAACGCGGCGGCGCTATTCGTTGCCGTAATGGTCGTTGTGGACCCGTCGAGATCTACTTCCTCAGTCACCGTCTTCTTCCAGCGTTCGAGGTCGTCGATGGCGTATCTCCCGGAGTGGTCCGTGACGGCACTCCACATTCCTGGGAACGGATTTCCAAACGCCGTTCCCATAAACACCCGGGCTCCTGCGACCGGTCGGCCGGCCGCGTCCGTCACCACACCGGACACCGTCTGTCGATTGGCGGAAAGAAGAAAGGGGTCCTCAGCAGAGCCAATACTCAACTCCGTCGCGCCAAGATGCACAGAATTCAATTCCCACGACTCCAATGCCACGGCCGACGCGCGCCCTTCCGCCGTCGCCGCGATATAGAGTTGTCGTTGATGCTGCGGGTGCGGAGTGGTCAGCGGTGTGGTGACGTCCTTGAAGACAAATTCTCCCGATTTGTCTGACTTCACTTCGGCAACGACGGCCACCGGGGCTCGATCCGTTGTGGGAAGCGGACCGCTTGGCAATCGGTCTTCGAGCACACGCACGATGGCGCCGGCGACGGGGTTCCCGTCGTCGTCGACGCACTTTCCGTGAATGGTGACCTTCCGGCCGGACGGACGTGGAGCATCTGCGGTGCCTTCGGCCCTAGCTTCTGCTTCTCCTGGGATAGCCACAGGAGGCGCGTTTTCGGCGCCAGCTTTTTCGGCCACCATACCGATGCCTCCCGCCAGCAGGCTAAGTGGCGCGAAGAGCACGGTCAGCAGCGCCAAAGTGCCCCGCCTGGTACGGGTCTTCCTGTCGCGGTCGGGGTCGAGCAACCCGGCAACGCGTTGTTCCAGCGTCCAACGGGTGGAAAACAAGCCGATTGTGGAGAGGCCTAAGCGCTTGCCGCTATACGATTCCGAGAGTTCGAGAAGCGTTTCGGCGAATTCGGCCGCATCACCCGCCAGCAGGACAAAATTATCGCACAGCTCTTCTCGCGCCCGAGCGATCTGGGCGTTCAACCACAGCACGCCCGGATGGAACCAGAACAGAATGGCCGATATCCGTTGCAGCAGGTGCACCCAAGCGTCTTTGCGAACGATGTGAGCACATTCGTGAATCAAGATATCCCGCAAGCGTGCATCCGACGCGGAGGTCAAAAGGCCGCGCGGCAGAACCACGATGGGCCTCCAGACACCGAGCACAAACGGCAGGGGAGACAGGTCGGAAACGCGGATTCGCGGCAATTTATTCAACCCCAGCGTCAAGCAAACATCTTGTGTCGTACGAGTCAGGCGATCGTGATCCGTGTCCGACGCGGTTCGAGTGATGATGCGCAACTCGCGTCGCCGCTGCCAGTCGCGGAATGCGATGACCAGAGTTCCCAGGCACCACACCGTGGTGAGAATGAGGACGACCGTCGATAGCCCCCAGGCACGCGGCCGAACCACGACCCCGTCCGTAGCTCGCGCAGGGGCAACGTCCTGTGGCTCTTTCGGCGCCACGGTCGTGGCCATCGCGGTTGAAGCAGATGTGGCCGGGCTTTCGGCCGCTTCCGGAAGGTTGACAGGCTTGGGTTGTTGAGGCGCCATGGCGACTGGCTGACGCCATGGCGCGCGATCCCTGGCAAGATCTGGCTCGTCCGCGATTTCGCGATTTGGCTGAACACCGGGCAGGGGACGATTGGCAGCTTGATCCTTGTCAACCGGTGTCGTTCCCTGCGGAGGCTGCCCTGCCAGCAGCCATGCCGGCCTCGGCAGCGTCAAAACCAACCACGGGCTGCTGACCACAAACAGAAGACCTACGAAACCGGCCGCGTGTCGAAACGCCGCATGGCGGCGCGCGAACCAGATCACGACCAAGGTTGCCACCGTGATCAAAGTTACTTGAGCCAAGATGGCGGGGACGAACAGATCAAGCACCCTCATGGTTTTCTCCGCTTTGCCTGAGCGATCATGTCACGAATACGTTGGGCCTCGGTCTTCGAGACGATGCCCCCGTTCAACAGCGTCAGGACCAATCCTTCGGCAGAACCATCAAACACCGTTTCAATGATCCGCTGCACGCAACGTTGCTGTGCCTCCTCCCGGGAAATGGTAGCGGAATACAGAAACGCGTTTCCCTCCCGGCAATGCACCAGCCACCCTTTTTCTTCTAGGCGGCAGATCAGGGTATGAACCGTGTTTCGAGTGACGCCGCGTCGGTCGTTCAAGATCTTCCAGACATCACCAACGGAACACTTCTCGTGATCCCAGACGACGTTCATGATTTCGAGCTGCGTTTCGGACAGCGTCGGCAGCTCTTTGTCTTTGCACACGAGTTTTCCCCCAGATGGTTTCACCGCGCGACACACGACAGTTGTAGGCGCAGGATACTGACATGTGTAGGCGCGTGTCAAGAGGAGGCGGCCGAGCTTTCAACGACAGGTGGCAATCGAACCCCGCGGCAGGCCGACGGACGACGTCGTCAGGGCGATGCCAGAGATGTCCGTGAGCATGTGGCCAGCGTCGGCGAGGAGTGCCAGAGAGCCGGTGAGGAGACCACCAATGACCTCGCCGAGAAGCGTGACGGCGTTCGGCCCGAGCACGGCGGGGAGCCCGGTACCCGGCGCTGATTTCGCGGAACTGCGGGGATGCCGATCCGGGGTCGCCATCGCGCGAACGCGAGCAACACGTTGTGCCTCGGAGGCAGAATATACAGTCGGAACGTCAAAATCGCTCAAGTCGGTTGACGATGGTGCCGATTGCGTAAAAATGAACCGGTAGAGAACCGAACCGCCAAAAGATGATGCTGATCCGAGCGATCGTCGCCAGTTTGCTGGCAGCCCATTCGAGCTTGGGCTGCTGCTGGCACCACGAGCATGAATGCGTGGAGGGCTTGGATGCGGGATCTCTCTCAGTCCACGAATCGCCGCAAGGCCACAGCGGGCGGCACGACGAGCCGTGTGACCATTCTGACCATCAACATCGGTGCCTCGGCGATCGCTGCGTCTTCGTCCGCGGCGATGTATCACGCATTACCGCGGCCGCGCTGGCGTGGGCTTTTTCGCCAGAACAGTCGCCGACTTCGGCGAGCGAGGCCCTCAACTCGTGGCGCATTTCGCCCGAACGCGTGGGAGCCATCCCTTTGCGCGTTCATCTTCTGCATCAAGTCCTCTTGATTTGATCGCTGGTCAGTAGCCGCCTTGCGATACCTGCCTGGTTCGTGTTGCGCGCTGTCTGAGCGTAATCGAGCGCTGCTGCGTTGCAGTATTCGTGAGAAATCAGGCCACAAGCTGCCGCCATGCCCCGACTTCTCACGAAGTCGGGCGCGGTGCTGACATCGTCTCGCTTCGTTCCTGGCGTATCTGAAAAGCAAAGTGTCGCTATGACTCTTCGTTATCCTCGCGCGTGGGTCATTATCGCGGTTGTCGCAGCTTGCGGACTTGGATTTGCCGCGGGCGCCGGATTTTTGATCCCACGACAATGGTTGTTGGAGTTGCAACTGGCCTCAGCTCCTTCCGCACCGACCGGTGGGCATGCGGGTGTCGATGGCGGCGACGATCGTGCCGGACACTCCCACGGCATGAAATTGCATCCAGGCCACGACGAGTTGAACGCGCTGGACATAAGTACGCAGGCGGAACAGACGATCGGACTCAAAGTCTGCCGCATCGAGCTGAAACCGTATCAGCGATCGATCATTGTGCCCGCGATGATTGTCGAGCGGCCCGGACGTTCGGTGGTGCGCGTGACGGCTCCACTCGGCGGCATCGTCACTTCGATCGCCGTCGTTCAAGGAGAAGCCATCACCGCGGGACAGGCATTGATTACCGTCCGGTTGACGCACGAGGAGCTAGTGCAGGCACAGTCCGACTTGCTGCGGTCGTTGGCGGAGCTCGATGTAGTGCAGCGCGAGCTCAAGCGGCTGGAACCACTCGCTCAAGACGCGCTCATCGCCAAAAAGACGTTGCTTGAGCGAGAATACGAGCAACAGAAGCTCGCAGCCGTTGTTAAAGCACAACGGCAGGCGTTGTCGTTGCACGGGCTGAACGAAGAGCAGATCGAGTCGATCGTTGCCGACAGGGAGCTGTTTCGAGAACTGACGGTGGCTGCTCCCATGCACGCCGGCACGAGAGCCGACGACAGCGGCGCCGACAAGGAAGGAAAGCGGGCAAGCGGCGAGCAGTTATGGCAAGTGCAGGAATTGGCCGTCGAACTCGGCCAGCATGTCGAAGCCGGCAATCTCTTGTGCGTGCTTGCAGACCATGCGGAGCTCTACATCGAGGGGACCGCCTTCGAGCAAGACGCACGCCAGATTGAGCGCGCCGTGCGCGACAACGCCGCGGTGACCGCAGTGATCGAAAGCGATGCCACTGATGCGGAACGGGTGCCGCGACTGCACATCCTTTACGTCGCCGATAAGGTCGACGCGCTATCTCGGGCTTTTCATTTTTATGTACTACTGCCGAATACGCTGGCGCACTCCAGCAGCAATGGCAACGGTCCACGGTTCATCAGTTGGCGTTTCAAGCCGGGCCAGCGGTTGAAACTGAAGGTGCCGGTCGAAACGTGGCCGAAATCGATCGTCTTGCCGGTGGAGGCGGTCGTGCAAGACGGTCCTGAGTCGTTCGTATTCCAGCGTTTCGGCGACCACTTCGACCGCCGCCCCGTGCGAGTGGAATACCGCGATCCATACTCTGTCGTCATCGCCAACGACGGGGCACTTAAGCTGGGCGACGTGGTCGCCGCCTCGGGCGCTGAGCAACTGCAGTTGGCGCTGAAGAACAAAGCGGGGAGCCCGGTCGATCCCCACGCTGGACACCACCACGAATGACCGAAGATCCGAGCTAACGAGACGCCGCGATGCTTAACGCCATCATCCGCTTTTCCCTCCGTTATCGCCTGGTGACGATCGCGCTAGCGCTGGTAGTTCTGTGCTACGGCAGTTACGAACTGTATCTCCTGCCCATCGACGTCTTCCCCGATCTCAACCGGCCTCGCGTCACCGTCATCACCGAGGCCGCGGGGCTGGCGCCGGAAGAAGTCGAGACGCTCGTCACCTTTCCGCTCGAATCGGTGCTCAACGGCGCCACCGGCGTACAGGCCGTGCGCAGCTCCTCCGGGATCGGGCTGTCGATCGTCTACGTCGAGTTCAATTGGGGAACGAACATTTATATCGATCGGCAGATCGTGGCGGAAAAGCTGGCGCTGGCTGCCGACCGCTTGCCCAAGGGCATCCGCCCGCAGTTGGCCCCAATGTCGTCAATCATGGGGCAGATCATGCAGATCGGCATGTACAGCGAGGGCGGCAAGACCAGTCCGATCGAGGTCCGCACGCTGGCCGACTGGGTTGTGCGGCAGCGGCTGCTCACCATTCCCGGCGTGGCGCAGGTGATCACCATGGGCGGCGGCCGGAAGCAGTACCAGGTGCGCGTCGATCCCGACGCACTGCGAACCTACGATCTGACACTCGATGAGGTCGAGAAAGCGGTCGCCCACAGCAACGCCAATGCAACAGGCGGTTATCTCGATCAGGGTGCCGCGGAGTTTCTCGTTCGCTCGCTGGGCCGCATTCACAACATTGACGACCTGAATCGCGTCGTCGTTAAGCCCGATCCGGAGCGGCCGGTGCTCTTGCATCAGGTGGCACGGGTGGTCGAAGCGGCCCAAATCCAACGCGGCGACGCGGCGGTCAACGGGCAGCCGGCGGTGATGCTCACCATCTCGAAGCAACCCGGCGCCGACACTCGCCGCCTGACCGAGCAGATCACCGCCGCCGTCGAGAGCCTCAAGGCGAGTCTGCCGCAGGATATCCGCCTCAATCCGGCCGTCTATCAGCAGAAGGAATTCATCGACATCAGCATCCGCAACGTCATCGAAGCGCTGCGCGACGGCGGAATCCTGGTGGTCGTGATCTTGTTTCTTTTCCTGCTCAACTTTCGCACGACGTTCATCACGCTTACCGCGATTCCGCTGTCGATCATCGTCACCGGCCTGGTGTTCAAGTGGTTCGGAATGTCGATCAACACGATGACGCTCGGTGGGCTCGCCGTCGCCATTGGTGAGCTGGTCGACGATGCGATCGTCGATGTGGAGAACATCTTTCGCCGCCTGCGCGAAAACCGCTCGCTCGCGCGGCCGCCAAACCCGCTGGTGGTCGTCTATCAGGCGAGCAGCGAAGTGCGGAATTCGATCGTGTTCAGCACCATTCTTGTCGTACTGGTATTTGTTCCTCTGTTTGCCTTGGGCGGCATGGAAGGCCGGCTCTTCACGCCTTTGGGCGTGGCCTACATCGTGTCGATCCTGGCTTCGCTGGCGGTATCGCTCACCGTCACGCCGGTGCTTTGCTATTGGCTGTTGCCCCGGGCGAAGATGATGGCGCACACCAAGGACGGTTGGCTGTTGCGGATGTTGAAGGGCATGGCCGGCGTCGCGATTCGGCTCAGCGTGCGGCATCCGCGTCCGATTCTGGCGGTCGTGGCCGTGGCGGTGGTCGTCAGTGTCGCGGCCGTGACGCGGATCGGCCGCGACTTTCTGCCACCTTTCAACGAGGGAAGCGTGCAGGTCAACGTGCTTTTGCCGCCGGGTACCTCGCTGGCGACGTCGGATCACATCGCCGGCATGGTCGATGACCGACTGCTCAAGATTCGCGGTGTTACGGCCGTCGGCCGGCGCACCGGACGCGCAGAACTCGACGAGCACGCCGAAGGCGTGAACGTCTCGGAAATCATCGTCAGTTTCGATCCTCAATCGGGCCGCAGTCGCGAAGAAATTCTGAGCGATATTCGCACCGAGGTCGCCGAGGTGCCGGGCATCGTTTCGTCGGCGGAGCAGCCGCTGCAACACCTCATCTCGCATATGCTCTCCGGCGTCAAGGCGCAAGTGGGTATCAAGCTCTATGGTAACGATTTCGGCGTGCTGCGCGCGACGGCGGAGAAAATGAAGCAGGCGATGCAGGGCGTGCCCGGCGTGACTGATTTGCTCGTCGAACAGCAAGTAGAGATTCCGCAGCTCCAGGTGCGGCTCGATCGCGATCAATTGGCCTACCACGGACTGAATTCGGACGACGTCAACGAGTTCATCGAGACCGCCATGTACGGTCGTGTGGTTTCAGAAGTCGTACAGGGCCAACAGAAGTTTGACCTGCTTGTGCGACTCGATGAGCCGTTTCGGCAGAACCCCCAGGAGCTGAAGCGTCTGTCGCTGAAATTACCCACAGGCGGCCTCATTCCGCTTTCCGCCGTCGCGGAAACCGTGCACGCCAGCGGGCCGAATACGATCAACCGCGAGAACGTGCGGCGGCGGATCGTCGTGCAGTGCAATACGGCCGGCCGCGACTTGGGCAGCGTCGTCGCCGACATTCAAAAGCAGTTGGCGCCGATCGAAGCGGCCCTGCCGACGGGCTACTTCGTGGAGTATGGCGGCCAGTTCGAAAGCCAGCAGGCGGCCACGCGCATGATTGGCTTTTTGAGCATCGGCTCGCTGGCCTGCATGTTCCTGGTGCTCTATACGTTGTTCCGCTCCGTGAACCTCGCTTTGCAGGTCTTGGCGGCACTGCCGATGGCGGCCATCGGCGCCGTCGCCGCCCTGCTGCTCACGGGGCAATCGCTCACGGTGGCGAGCATGGTGGGCTTCATCTCGCTTTCGGGCATCGCTTCGCGAAACGGCATCCTGCTCATCGCCCATTACTTGCACCTGGTGCGCTACGAAGGCGAGGCGTTCTCGCCAGAGATGATCGAGCGGGCGGGCAAGGAGCGGTTGGCGCCCATGCTCATGACGGCGCTTACGGCCGGCATCGCGCTCGTTCCCCTCGTGCTCGCTTCCGGCGAGCCCGGCAAGGAGATCTTGTACCCCGTCGCGACCGTGATCCTCGGCGGCCTGGTGAGCTCAACGCTGCTCGACTTTCTCGTGCATCCCGCGTTGTTCTGGTGCTTCGGCCGTCGAGCGGCCGAAGCGCAGGCGGACGACGACCAGGATGCGCTCGAAAACGCGTCTCTCCATCCGTCCAACACGGTCCCGTCGCACGAACACACACGTTCGCCGCGGGAACTTGCGTCAACACATTAACCAGACGTTTTGGGCAGTACTTCAATTTTCAAAAAAGGAGTTGCGAATGTCTAAGAACAACTTTCTCGTAGCGTTGCCTGTCTTAGCCGTTTTCGCGCTGGCGGGCGGCTGCGGAAGGCAGCCCGCGATGAGCCATTCCGCCGGTGCGCATGCATCCAACGAGGCCGGCCATGGCGAGGCCGGCCACGACCACGACGCCGATGGCCATGAGGGCCATGACCATGCGGAGCTTGGCCCGCACGGCGGCCACCTGATCGAACTGGGCGACGAAGCATACCATGCCGAGATTCTTCACGATGACGACACGCACGCCGTGAGCGTCTATCTGCTCGACAGCAAGGCGGAGAACACGGTGGCGATCGCGGCGCCTGAAATCACGATCGACGTCAAGGTAGATGGCGATTCGCGGCGATTCAGGCTGACCGCGGTCCATCTCGGCCAAGACGATACCTCGCGCAACTTCTGTTTCGAGTCGATCGACGAAGACCTTTGTCACGCGCTGGACGAGGAGGATTCCCAGAGCGTGTTAAGCGTCGATATCGAAGGCCAGTCGTTTACAGGAACGATCGCCCACGTACATGACCATGATCACGGCCATGAGCATGATCACGCGGATGCGGCGCACAATGGCCATCGGAGGTAATCGTATAGCCGCCCGAGAGAGGTCAGTCGTGTCCGCCGTACATGATCACGGCCATACCGGTCAGGCAGAGGGCAACGCCAATGTAGTCCCACCGGGCGGGCTTGATGCCGTCGATCAGCCACAGCCAACCGAGCGCCACCGTGATGTACATCCCGCCGTAAGCGGCGTACACGCGGCCGGCGGCGGTTGGGTGAAGCGTCAGTAGCCAGGCAAAGAGCGACAAGCTCACGGCGGCGGGCAAGAGCAGCCAGGGCGACTTGCCCTGGCGTAACCAGAGATAGGGCAGGTAACAGCCGAGGATTTCGCAAATCGCGGTGGCGGCGAAAAGTGCGGCGGTGACGATCATTTTCATGTCAACGACCATAGCCGCCCTGATCGGGAAAAGGAAGTTTGGGCCATGCCACGGCGAGTCGCTTGCGGGCTGGTGTTCGTGTTTCTGTTGACAGACTGCCGAGCGATCGCTTGATCGCCAGCAACGACGACTTACGAGCAACGTTTCAGGAGCTACGCAAGGCTCAGGCCGACGTGCTTTCCGCCGGTTTGCGCAATGACCCATTCCCATTCGCCAGCTCCGACTGTCAGCGGCCAGTTAAAAGCAGCCAGCGTGGGCGGAATCAAAAGCAGCCATTTTACGTGCAGCGCAGTGCGCGGTTGGTTTTCATCAACATCCCCGACGTTGATGGAGACCGCGCATGGCGCACGTTCTGGAAATGGCGCGCATTCAGGCAATTCAACAGCTACATGCCGCAA